>CAZGAI010000430.1:0-3606 GCA_964523175.1 uncultured Victivallales bacterium
ACAAGTTCCTGACACAAAGAACATTTCAGGTGAAGCGATGACGCGGGAAGGTACTGTCAACAGGGCAGCACTTCCTGCGATTTTTAATCCTGAAGACTTAAATGCTCTTGAGTTAGGTCTCGAGTTAAAGGATCGATATGGTTACAATGTGATTGTAGCTACAATGGGTCCTCCTAATGCTTCGGAAGTTTTAAGAGAATCCCTGTACAGGGGTGCTGATGAAGCAATTTTAATCACTGACAGAGCTTTTGCCGGAGCAGATACACTTGCTACAAGTTATGCTTTAAGCTGCTGTGCCAAAACAATAGGAGAATATGATCTAGTTCTCTGCGGTCGTCAGGCAATTGACGGGGATACAGCACAAGTAGGTCCACAGCTAGCAGAGAAACTAAATATTCCTCAGATATGTTATGTTGAGGAAGTAATGAGTGTGGATAAAAAAAGCATTAAGGCCAGGCGGAGTATTGAAGGGGGTTATGAAACATTAGAATCACCTTTGCCTGCTCTGCTTACAGTAGTTGACGTTAATGAGCCTCGTCCACCTGCCTCGCGTAAAATAATGAAATTCAAAAAAGCTATGACTCATTCGGAACTTCATGCATCTCACGGTAATGCCAATTATATAGATGCAGGACAGCTCGTTGATGAGGAAAACAGGCTGAAACAGAAAAACCTGTGGATTCATGAATGGAACGCCGCTAAGATTAAAGCTGATATAGAAAGAATCGGACTTAAAGGTTCTCCTACTAAGGTTAAGAAAATTCAAAGTGTTGTTTTAACAGCATCGAATGTTGTTTCAATTGACCCAACTGACCAAGGTATTCGCAAACTAATCAACGAACTTATTGAAGATCATACTTTAGGGTGATACAATGACAGATAAAATTGGTAATGTATGGATTTTTATAGAGCAGGAGGGCGGGAAAATAGCAGACGTCAGCTTGGAATTGGTTTGTAAAGGCAGAGAACTTGCAAACCGCTTAAATGTAAAAACAGAAGCAGTTATTATTGGTGATAAACTGGCCGGAAGCATTGACCCTCTATTCCACTATGGATGTGATAATGTTTATTTGGCTGAAGATTCGGCACTGGAACCTTTTACAGTTCTTCCTTTCGCTGAAATATTGGTAAAGTTGTTAAAAGAGCATAGGCCCAATATTTTCCTTGTAGGAGCTTCATTAAAAGGAAGGGAGCTTGCCCCAAGAGTAGCATCAACGATGCTGGCAGGGCTTACGGCAGATTGTACAGATCTGCAGATCGATGATTTTGTGGATAAAATAAATAAAAAGTCATATAACGATAAATTGATGCAGATACGACCTGCTTTTGGAGGTAATATTATTGCCACAATCGTTAATACATGGCAGGATCCGCAAATGGTTACAGTCAGGGAAGGTGTAATGAAAATGACCGAACCTGATACATCAAGGAAAGGTAAAATAACAAAAATTAAACCTGAGATTTCAGTGGAATCTAAGGTTATTAAAGTACTGAAAAGAGTAAGTGAAGAGAAGAGTATTGACTTAAAGAAAGCTCAAATATTAGTTTCCGGCGGTTATGGTGTCGGTTCTAAGCAAAATTTTAAGCTGGTATATGATCTTGCTGATGCTTTAGGTGCTGATGTTGGAGCTTCAAGGGCTGCTGTTGATGCCGGATGGATCGACCATGACCGTCAGGTAGGACAGACTGGTGTTACAGTAAGACCGAAATTGTATATTGCATGTGGAATAAGTGGGTCTGTACAGCATAGAGCCGGTATGGACGAGAGTAGCAAAATAATAGCTATTGATACTGATCCGGATGCCCCTATATTCGGTGTTGCCCATTACGGAATTGTCGGAGACTTGAATGAAGTTATTCCTAAAATGATAAAAGCCTTCAAAGCCAAGGTTTAAGGAGGTATAATATGTCTAATTTTTTTACAGATAATAAAGATTTACAGTTTACTCTGAATAATCTAGAAATAGAAGAAGTAGTTCAGCTTCGTGAAGAAAACTACACTATGTGTGAAACGTTTGATCATGCACCTGAAGATTTCAAGGATTCGCTGGATAATTATAACCGTATTCTTGAAGTAGTTGGGGAAGTAACCGGAGAAAGAATTGAACCAAGGGCCAGAGATATTGATGAAGACGGTGGTCCAACTTTTGAAAATAACATTGTTACAAACCATCCGCTTACTATGCAGAATCTTAAAGATTTAAAGAGTGCTGATGTAAACGGAGTTATGCTGCCTTATGAGCATGGAGGACTGAATTTTCCGGTAACCATTTATACAATGATGACAGAAATGGTTTCCAGGGCTGATGGAAGTTTGCAGAACCTGTTTGGTTTACAGGATATTGCTGAAACTATCAGTGAATTTGGTGATGAAGAGCAGAAAAAGAAATATCTGCATCGGTTTTCAAGCGGTGAAGCAGACGGATCAATGGACTTAACCGAACCTGATTCAGGTTCAGATTTACAGTCAGTCAGACTTAAGGCTCATCAGGATCCAAAAACTGGACAATGGTATCTTAATGGTAATAAACGTTTTATTACCAATGGTTGTGCCAAAGTTCATCTGGTTCTTGCAAGATCAGAAGAAAAATTGTCAGATGGACGCGGATTGTCAATGTTTGTATGTGAAGCTTGTCCTGAGCTTGTTGTACGGAGAATAGAACATAAGCTTGGTATTCATGGTGTTGCAACTGCAGAGCTTCAGTATAACAATGTACCGGCAGAATTATGTGGATTAAGAAAACGCGGGCTTACAAAGTATGTTATGTCCCTTATGAACGGTGCACGAGTGGCTATCAGTGCTCAGGCAATTGGTATTGCTGAAGCAGCATTCCGTGAGGCACGTAAATACGCGTCTGAACGTGAGCAGTTTAAAAGCAAAATTGATAAGTTTCCGGCAGTATATTCAATGTTGACGGACATGAAGATGAAAATCATTGCCGCCCGGACTCTGCTGTATGAAACAACTAAAGTTGTAGACCATAGAACCAATTATATTCATCTGGTTGAAAAATCGAGTCCTGAAGATATTACTCAGGAAATGCGGACTAAACAGAAGTATTATTCAAAACTTGCAGCTGTTCTTACGCCGATGAGTAAAGCATATTCGACAGAGATAGCCAATCAGGTAGCTTATGACGGTCTCCAGATTCATGGCGGTACCGGATATATGAAAGATTTTAATGCAGAGCGTTTTTATAGAGATGCTCGTATTACAAATATATATGAAGGTACAACTCAACTTCAACGTGTTGCTGCAATCGGTGGCATTGTTCAGAGAAATCTTGATCCGTTAATGGATGAGCTTTCTGCGCTTCCATTTGAAGGTAAACTAAAAAGGCTTTGCGGAAAAGTAAATAAGCTCAGAGCAAAACAGCAGGAAGCAGTTAAAATTGTTGTAGAGCGTAAAGATCCTGTATATCAAAATCTTGTAACAAAATGTCTTGTTGACATTGAGACTAATGTTTTTGTAGGTTATCTGCTTTTACGCGATTCGCTTAAAGATTCAGAAAGAGAAATGTTTGCTGAAAGATTTATTCTTGATGCAATTCATCAAGTTGAATGCAGTTTCTCTATTGTAAAAAGTGGAGATGTGACTATTATTGA
>CAZGAI010000431.1:0-3605 GCA_964523175.1 uncultured Victivallales bacterium
GAGTTAATAGACAACTTAATTCCGAGACAAATCAGAATATAGGAACACTGATGACTGTCTGAATAAAAAGAGGTATTGCTATCCACAAAATTATCAGAGGATTTGAAACAATAACTTCCCCTTTAAATGAGAATAGGAGTACTAATGTAAGGAGAAGTGCTATTATGGTTATCGGTGTCAAGATATGAAGAAATTTCTCTTTAAACCATTTGTCTCCTTTTGCTGCAATAATCCATTTTCTTGACAGGAAACCTGCAACCAACGGTAAAGCCACATATATTAATATTGAAAGTAATAGGGCCTGCCATGGAATTGGAAGAACGCCAATGTCAAGCAGAAAACCGCCAATAAGGCCATACAATATTAGCATAGTAAGTGAATTAATGGCAACCATAACTAGAGTTAGGCCATTATTTCCTTTAGCCAAATAACTCCATACAAGAACCATGGCTGTGCACGGCGCTGCTCCGAGAAGAATACAGCCGGCTAAGTAACTTCTCCATAAAGGGATCTGAAGCATTTTTACTCCCTCATGTAATACGACCGTACCAGCACCATAATTTGCACCTATGGGCAGACGAAGACCAAACGGAATTTTTACAAAATCCATAGCTTCAGCACCAATTAAAGCTTTAAAAACAAAACCGAGAAAAAAAAGAGCTATAAGATACATAGTGAAGGGTTTAATAAGCCAGTTTATAATTAGCGTAAGTGATACAGGTTTAATATTTTTACCGGCTTTTATAACTTCATTGAAATCTATTTTAACCATGACAGGATACATCATAAGAAATAAACAGATTGCAATCGGGATGGAAACTACTGGTGCTCCGTTTACGTTTATTGACATTCCATCAAGGGTCTGTGCTAGGTTTGGGGCAAGTTTGCCAAGTCCGATTCCTCCAATTATGCACAAAGCTACCCAAACAGTAAGATATCTTTCGAAAATACTGGATATTTTTCGCTGGTTTGTTATATCACCTGGTATTTCTTTTGACATATAGTTTAACCTTTCTTTTATTATTTAGAAAACAATGAGAAAATAGAAACCGGCAATAAGCAATATCAGCCCTGAGATCCACCTTATTACAGGTTCTAAACCTTTGGAAACAAGAGAAAGCTTGCCCATAGAAACACCAAGCAATATTGCACCCAAAGGTAATCCAAACCCCACAGCAAACATAGTTAGCATCAACACAGCCCAGAAAACTTCCCCTTGCAGAATAGATACTCCTATGACTATGAATATTCCTGGATTGCAGGGTAGCGAACTAACTGCAACAATTCCGCCAAGTATAATACCGGTTATTACTGTCCCCGATTTACTCAAGTTATTCTTTAAGCCCTCAAATTTGCCAAATGATATTTTAAATGGGAATAAGTTCAAAGAGGCTAATCCCAGTAGTATGGCGATTAATCCGGCGAAGAGAGCCCAGTATTTACCTAAATTTGTCTGAGCTATCTGTCCTACGAATCCAGCAACCGCACCAACTATCATCAAAGAAACAATCACTCCTAAGGTAAAAAATATTGAAGAATTAAAAACCGTTCTGTAATTACCATTTATCCGGACACCTGAGTATCCAACGAGAATTCCGAGAGCCGGGATAGTGCAGCATGCACTTGTTATGGCACTTATTGCTCCAAGAACAAGTGCAAGCAGAAGCCCTATAGGTTGTGATGAAACTTGCTGTAGTGTATTGCTTACATGTTCTAGCATTTAGACCTCCAATTCCTTAGTTACATCCAATGTTCGATGGGCCGCAAGCAGACGACGATCCGCAACCTCCTGCTCTTGATGCAGCCATAAAAGCCTGAAGGAGTTTTGTCTTATTCACATCGCCGGTAACTGCCACCATCCCTCGTCCTTTGCTTGCAACTAAAATCGCTGGCGGTTGGATTTGCTTAGAAATCATCAGGTATTCCTGTGAAATAGGCCTTAATGTGTATAATCCCAAAGAAATGTCATTGGATTTCAATGACTTTTGCGCAGCATTAACTGCAGACTTGGTTTGAGCATCTGCTAATTCGCTTTTTGGTTCAGGAATAAAGATAAAAACTGCATCTTTATTTGAGGCCACTTTACTTAGTTCGCTAAGTGAACCGATATAGTTGCCGATTTTTTCACTATTTTGTTCAGATTTTGAGGTAAGGCTATTCCCTTGTTTAGGCATGGTTTCATTAATAGCGGATTCTTTATATTCATTTATTTCCAGAGCACTATTAGATTGAACTTCCGTCTTTGAATTCTCCGTTGATTGCTTCAAGCTAAAAGTGGAGGTACTATTTTTCGCAGCATTCATCGATTTATTCTGTTGCTTTATCGAAAACTTGTAGATTAAAATTCCGGCAATTGCTAAAAGAACAATTAAGGAAACAACAATTTTTATAGTTTTGGTTTTGGATGAAACAGTGTTACAACTGCATCCTTCTCCACAACAGACTGATTCTTTCTGTACTTCCTTCTTAATTTCAGCATTCTTATTTAACATAATCATAATGTCCTTCTCTATAAAGCTTTTTATCTGATCTCTCACTTTTCTGTAACAGTCCAGTTTATCTTTTTCACCGATAACCGTCTCTGCCAATTTTGGAGGATCATCAAATCCAACATGAATCTTTTTAGTCGTTCCTATAAATACTGGACAATGTTCATTTGCATGTCCGCAAACTGTTACAACATAGTCAAATTCTATGTCGTTAAATTCAGATAAAAGCTTTGATTTTTGCCCTGAAATATCGACACCTGCTTCAGCCATTACTTTAACAGCATTCGGATTTAATCCATGTGTTTCAATTCCTGCAGAAAATGCTTCAATTAAATCACTTTTTAAGTGCCTGCACCAACCTTCTGCCATTTGGCTTCTACAAGAATTTCCTGTGCACAGGAAAAGTATTTTTAGCTTTTCTGTCATTATATTCCTTTTTTTATTTTTTGTGGCTGTATCAAAAGTCGAATTCTAACGATATTTTTTAAATTATACTCAATCTAATTGCAATGCTAAAGCATTGAACTCTAACGCAAACAATCGTAACCAGTTAGTAGTGTCAGAGTTCAACACTCCAGTGTTGCCTTGTTACTTTGCTTAAACTTCCTGCCTATGAATATCTTAAAAAGCAAATTTAATTTTACTTCAACTAATAAGCCGATACGATACTTCTGTATTTACTACTCTTACATAATATTTCTCTATCCAACTTTAGTATTTTTAATAATTTTTTTCTATCTTCAATAACTTCACCAGTGCTTTTGAGACTATCCACAACTCTTTGCTCTATTGTTTCATTATTTTCTATATTAAAGATTTCTGACAGGCTATAATATATCCATCTACCCTCTTTTCTACTTTTAATAATTCCGGCATGTTTGAGAATAGATATATGTTTTGATATTGTGGATGGTGCCAGTCTTATCAATTCGGTAATCTGGCAAACACATAGCTCTCCATTTTCTATTGACATTAGAATTCTTAACCTTGTGGGATCAGATAGTGCTTTTAATATTTCAACAATTTTTTCCATTTTATACTGCTCTCTCCGTGGTGTCTTAATCCTGAATTATTCATAAAAAAACGAAAAAAGTTTTTATTGCTTTTACTATAAGG
>CAZGAI010000432.1:0-3597 GCA_964523175.1 uncultured Victivallales bacterium
GAATTTTTTATACTTATCTTTAAATCTTTTTAAAGCTTCGTTCAAGTAGTTATAATCATTTTTCCCTTCAACTAATAAAATATCTTGATTAGATGATAATGCTAAAGTCGAGTCAATTAATGAGACTTCACCATTCGTTATTTCTGAAATGTGTTTTTGTTTATCCCCTTTAAATACTTTTACTGCTGAACTGTTTTTATTTGATATGATAAAAATATTATTTTCGCTGCAATGATTCAAAAGAGTTGGGGAATGGGTAGTTAATATAGTAAAATGATTATCTTTATTGATTATATCTTCAATTTCTTTTTCTCTTTCTGTATGTAAATGAGAATTTGGTTCATCTAATAATACAATTGAGTCAGGTGTAGACAATATTTCTTGAATAAATGTTATTAATATAATTTTTTTCTCGCCTTCACTTAATAACGTTGTATTAATATTGTTAAATTGAACATTTATTGTTTCTATTAGTTTAAAATCTTTTGGCATTGATAATATATAAAGGTATCTAAATAGATTTATTAACCTCTTCTTACCATCACCAGACTCTTTTAAGGTATTACATAACTTTATTGTTAATAAATCGATCTCTACTTCTTGGTCATGATTTGGGTTTAGTTCATCTGCAAATCTTGTCGCATTGTTAATTTGATAATTTTTATAAAAACTTTGATTAAAATAAATAGCAATATTTACATCATTTATAGAATCTATTTTGATTAATTTTAAGATTTTATTTGATAAATTTTTATCATCTGAACATAGCATTACAATTAGTGCTATCTCCCAAGAATATTTATTGAGATAAGTCATTTTATTTATAGCATTAATATTATTATTTTTTATTTTTTGACAGTATTTATCATAAAAATTAAAATAGACGTCTTTCCACAATCTAAGTTCTTCACCACTATAGCAGGCAATGATTTCAGAAGGTAAATAATTATTTTTTTCTTTGCTTATTTTTCCATTTTCTACAAATAATTGACCATTTTTCAAGCTAACTTTTTTACTGTTATGTGTATAAGTTAACTCAAAATTCCACTCTAATATTTTATTATTAAAGTAAGATGCAAAAATAATACTAATAGCTTCTAAAACATTGCTTTTACCTGATCCGTTCAAGCCCACTAGTACAGCATAATTGCTACATCCTGAGAAGTCGAACTCAACTTCTTTCAAATTTTTATATCCATCAATTTTAAGTTTTGTAAGTTTCATAACTGCAATATCTTTTCTTAACAGAATATTTCTTTTTCAAAGTCTTTAATTGCTTGTTGTCGATTATTTTCTGTTTGTACTTTCAGTTTTCTGATTTCAGCCTTCATCTTATCTATAGTTTCAACTATTTCTGTTTGAATTTTAAATGGTGGTAAGACTATAGGAGATTGTAAAAATTCTTGTGCATTAATATTAGGTTGACCTGAAATACGTTGATTTGACTCTATCCATTTTTTATATGCATAAGATTTTGTAAAACACAAAATGTATTCAGGTAAAACTTTAGTAGTGTCTAAATTATACTTTACTAGATAACCTGCAAAAATAGCTCTACCAAACTTCTCTTTATATAAAAATGTTTTACCTACAGTATTACCCGATCGTGCAATTAAAAAATCATCTTCTTTCAACAAAAACTTTTCTTCGATAAACTCAGGTGAAACAAATGCATTATTTAATGATCCAGTTTCATTTATATCTGTTATCCTGATATATCTTGTTTCTGTTATCTTTTTTACTCCCTTTACATTTGCACCGTACACAGGTTTATTTATAACTACAGACTGAAGTTTTGTATTTTTATATTTATTACTTATACAAAGTTCTTGATTAATCCACACATCCCATCTATCAATATCTTTAAAATGAATCATTCTAAATTTTTTGTTTTTAATTAGCTGATTTTGCTTTGTTATCCCTAAAGCTTCAAATAAATATTCTTCGATTTCCTGTTCTTTTTTTGATGCTTGTTCTTCTTGCTTTTCAGCTAGATTTATTTTATTATTATAAGCATCAACAATTCGGTTTTGTTCTACGAGAGATGGAAGAGGAATCTTTACATTTAAAAATAAATTAATATTAATTCGTTGACGATTAGTTGTGCCACTACTACAACTTTGAGCAAATTTAACAAATTCTTTTGTTCCAGTAAGTAAAACCAGAAACTCAGGATTTATCACTTTTCCATCTACATTAAATACAGGAAAATCATTTGTAACAATAGCCCCATTAAGGTTATTAGGAACTAAACCAAATGCTCCATTTCTTGCATCAATTTTAGACATTATAAATTGGCTTGATCTTATCAAATATTGTTGTTTTGTTCCAATATTCTCACCTTTTTCTATATTTCGTAAAATGACACCTTTATTATTAATTTTAACTGTAACTCTTTTATATTCTTTTCCATTTTCAATGAGAACCTTATCTCTATTTTTTATTAAGAACTTACCAATAGGAAATAAATTAAAATTTTCATTATATAAAAAAGTTTCTTTCAGTAGGTATTGGACACTCCAATTTTTTAATAGTGAGAAGCTTGAATGATTGAGATATGTTTTTGAATTATTAATCATACTTATAGCCCATATAATTCTTTGGGTTCACCTATGTTAGCTACACGAAAAAGTTTGCCTTCTCCAACTACATCATAGCTTATAGAGTCAAACTTACTTTCCCAAAGGTGATTATTTTTACGATATTCATAGAATTCTTTAGCAAGCGGTTCAAGCTCATTTTCAATAACTGCTCCAGTAGTACTTATTCCTGCTTTTTCTACCTCTGCAATAGGAATCTGATAATCAAACTCTTCCTTTATTTTTGCTTTTATTGCTAGCTCAATTTTTTCTTTCAAAATCTTTAATTCTTTTCGTAATTCTTTTTTCTCGACAGCTGTTAGAGCATCTTTTCCTCGTAAAGCTAATTTTGCTTCAATAGGTTTTAATTTATCAGAATATTTATCAGTTATATCTTTTTCTGCCTTACTAGAAATATCATTCCATTGCTCTACTTCTTTTTTGGTAAACTTTTTAAAAAATAGTAGGCTTGGTTTTACAGTTGCACCCGATGCAATAAAAACATCCTGCGGAATTGATGTAATAAAAAGGATTTTAGCCTTACTTTCTACAAAATCACGAATCTTCTGCAAGTTAGTATTATTGAGAACACCTTCGGGTAAAACAATTCCCATGCGTCCGCCAGGTCTTAATAGATTTAGACAGCGTTCAATGAACAGGACTTCGGTAAGGGTGCTCATTTTGCCTGTTTTATATAGGCTTAATATCGATTTATTGATATTATCATTAACCTGCTTAAGAGCTTCATCATAAGCTTTTCCATAACGTTCCTGATATTTCTCTATACGTTTTTTATCAGTATATTTATCTGCTTCAGTAATTTTGAGACTCTTCTCTACTCTTGAACCAAAAGGAGGGTTTGTAAGAATTATATCAAAACGATTATCAAAAATACCATTAATATTTAACAATCCATCATTATGATGAACTCCACCATGTCCATCTCCATGCATTATCATATTCATTTTAGCTGTACGGCTCATACGAGGATTAGCATCTGTACCAAAAATACAATTAT
>CAZGAI010000433.1:0-3594 GCA_964523175.1 uncultured Victivallales bacterium
AAGTTGGATTTACCGAGTTTATTTGAAAAGGATAAAGGATATTCCATTGAGGATTATTTGAGAGTTTGTTTTATTGCCTCAGCGGCTATAAATGGTAGCGGGAGGTTTAATGATAACTATTTTATTGGAGTGGAAAGTATTACTGATTCGATAAAATTTGACACCATGAATAAAATTTTATCAGAACTTTCTGTATCAGCAATTCACTACCGTAGAGAAAGAAGAAGAATTAACTTAACTAATTCTTTTAAATATCACCCTCTTTTTATGTATCCGATTATAAGACCATGGTCAAAAATTCCAATTCACAGTAAACAAAAACGTTATCTTTCCCCCTTGCCCAATTTAATTGGTCATAAAGCACATTTTGGTCTTTATCATCATTTTCTTACAAAATATCATACAAAATTTACATCGTTTTTCGGGAAAGAAATATTTGAATGTTATGTTGAGAAAACACTTAATAGTTGTCGCTTTGATGAAAATTTATTTGATGAAGATGATATTAAGGAAAAATATAAAATTCCAGAGGGAGTGAAAATTCCTGATTTTTTATTTATCAATGGTAATAATGGGATTATTGTTGAATGTAAAGCTGCAGTGTTACCGTTGGGGATTTATACGTCTGGAAATGTTAAAGACTTTAAGTCCACAGTTGAAAAGATTTATATAGGAGTAAATCAAACGGCTAATTTTGAAACTTATGCTTTAGAAAAATCTTTATTTCATGTTACAAAATGGATGCGTCTTGTTATTACTTATGAAATGTTGTGGGGGATGAGTTCTGATATTTTATCTGATATCTTAATTACTGATTTCAAGAAAGAAAATGAGGCTAAAAAATTTAAGGAAGAATATAAAGGTGTTCTAATATTATCAATATCTCAATTAGATGATATTCAACAATTTGTTACTAAAAATTGTTCATTGCTATCAATACTTAATGAAGTTTCAAATAAAAATAATTTTTTGGATGTAATAAGAAAGCTTTCAGCAGAAACAGGCAGGACGTTTGCAGATTCTCATTTATTTAAATATACAGAAGAAATTACAGATAATCTCCTTCATTAAATAGATTCTCATATACAGAAAGATTATTTTCAACAATTGGACTATTTATTTTAGAGGTGCTAATTGTTTGCGAAAGGAAGTCATAAAATTTGTTTTTTATAAAAGATGCAGGTATGAGTAATAAACCGTCGATTTGCCAAGCGGGTTCGACGACAACCTTTGTAGGTTCTAATACCACTGGTAAAGAACAATCATAATTTTAACACTATTTACTTTTTTATCAAGACCTTATATATATGGAAGTATTAATATTAATAAACTCTATTAATTTTAATGATGTAAAATAGTATTTTGAATCAGCTAAGCTTTTTAATTATAAAATAAAATTGTTATAGGTAAAAGATGATTTTAAAACCAGTAAATTATAAAGAGCGTATTGATAGAATTAATGAGGCTATTTCTTTGCCTGATGTAAAGAAAGATAAGAAACTTTAACTCATTTAAAATATAACAAAAGACGCATTTATCTGCTTAAAAACAAGATGCAATTCTTTATCCAAAGATTAATCTATATATGTTTATTTTTACTCCAATCAGTAGAAAATTGAAGATACAGCTCAAAGAGCTCGAAGGTAATTTTAATACACTAATGAAGCGAGCCATCAAAGGAGAATTATAATGATTAATTCAAAAATAGCAATTTTTCAAAAAAAAGAAATTAGAAAAACTATCTATGAAAATGAGTGGTGGTTTGTGATAGCAGATGTAATATTTGTATTAACTGATTCAAAAAATCCAAAAGGATATATAAAGGATATGCGAAGACGTGATGAAGAATTGTCCAAAGGGTGGGGGCAAATTGCCACCCCCCTTTCTATTGATACAACTGGGGGAGTGCAGAAACTTAATTGTGCAAATACAGAAGGCATTTTTAGAATTATTCAATCAATTCCATCTCCCAAAGCAGAACCTTTTAAAAGATGGCTTGCAAAAGTTGGATATGAACGAGCTACGACTGAAATCACTCAAACACGAGATACTGAAGGATTTACAAATCTAAAAAGTGATGCTAGTGAGGGTGGTAAAATTGCAGGGGATGCAAAAATTGCTCTTGAAAATAAAACCGGTAAGAGTGTGACTACTAAAAATAATTATTTGCAAACTCCGGAAAGACAAAAGAAGATCAAACAAAGTAAAATTGAATAAACAGAAATAAGAAAAAGTCCAAGGTGGAAATAAAAGCATGAAGAATGTAATAATAAGTAATAGTATTTTGGGTTTAGTCTTAGGTGATGCACTTGGGGTACCAGTTGAGTTTAAATCCAGAGATGAACTCGATCGTAACCCTGTTAAGGATATGACTGGTTATGGAACAAATAATCAGCCGCCCGGAACATGGTCTGATGATTCTTCTATGACCCTGGTTACTCTGGAATCTTTGTCAAAGGGGTATAACCCTGAAGACATCATGAAAGGTTTTAGTAGATGGGCTCATGAAGGTTATATGACACCTTATGGTAAGACCTTCAGTATTGGTAAAACAACATCAACTGCATGCCGTAATTATAAAGTAAATAAAGATATAAATAAATGCGGTGAAACTTCAGAGCGTTCAAACGGTAACGGTTCTCTTATGAGAATACTCCCTGTTTCAATACTTTTTGCCAAGGATTCAACTAAAACTATTATTGAAAAAAGCTTCCAAATATCTTCTTTAACACATAATCATATCAGATCTAAAGTAGCCTGCGCACTGTATTCATTAATTGTTTCCGACCTACTTAAAGGGAAAAACCTTTATGAGGCTTTGGCCTACGCGAACAGAATTATAACTCCTTATATACCTGAAAATGAAAAGATTCACTTTAAACGAATATTAAACTTTGAGTTGCTTCAGTTGAACAGTGCTGCTGTAAAAAGCACAGGGTACGTAGTTGATACTCTTGAAGCGAGTTTGTGGTGTCTGTTTAATAGTTCTGATTATAAAGAGGCTGTCTTGAAAGCTGTTAATCTTGGTGGTGATACAGATACTACTGCTGCTGTAACAGGCGGTCTGGCCGGAATCCTTTTTGGACTTGAACATATTTCATCAAAGTGGATAAAATCTCTCGCTAAAATAAATAACATTGAGAAACTCATTGATAAGTTTATTGGTTCATTATAAATTGATTTAAACCTAGAGAGTTTTTTATCACGCCCGCTCATTTCATTCGCTCAAGACCATGCGGATCATGGCAAGCACAGAGTTTACCTCGCAATGGCGAGGTCACAAAGGAAATTGTTATTAGTGTTAATTTATGTTAATTAGCGGTAAAAAAACTTTGAGTCTTTGTGCCTCTGTGTGAGTTAAATTAGTTGCGGCTATGCTGGTTTGAGAATTAATACTATTATAAAATAAAACAAAAGTAAAGGAGATAGAAAGTGAAGAGAATAATTACAATCAGTGTGAGTTTACTAATAGCATTAGGATTATTCACCGCTTGCGGGAAGAAAAAGAATCACTCAACATTAACTGTTACCGGAAAATCACAGATAAGTGTGCCTTCCGATCTTCTGAAAATTAGAATCTCAGCAGTAACAACA
>CAZGAI010000434.1:0-3585 GCA_964523175.1 uncultured Victivallales bacterium
ATCATTTTTTCATTATTTTCAAAAAGCTCTTTACGTTTACCATACAAAAGAAATGCAAGGATCAATGAAAAAATAACAAAAAGCAAAGAAACAATATTAATAATTCGATAAAATAAAGACGAACTCATGTTTAATTTAAATAATTTCATTTAACTCTTTCCTTGTACAAATTAAAGATTAAAATGCAACTAGATTGAAAAATAGAACTCCAAATGTCCGGAAGACATACTGGATCCATTATAATTATACTATAATAGAAACAATGAAACCAGTACAAACAAAATGAAATACAAAATAATTATCAATAAATGTGTAAATTTTACAGGAAAAGGTGAAATAATTCTTTAGTATCTTGTCAAGCCTATTATTATAAATTATATTATAAAGAAGTTTATTTTTTTGAGATACTAAATGAGAACCGCGATGTCCACAACCTTTAGAGGACTGAAAAGCAGATAAGTTACTGCCTTTTACGGTTATAGTTTTACAAAAAAGTTTTTAGTTCCTATATTCTAATATTTTGGATTTTATTTTATGCCGTTTATCTTAAAACAATTAAACAACATTAGTAATGAAGAAGAATCTCCGCCACCCCTATATTTTGCCGGTACAATTCGGATTGGTTCAGGTGAAGATTGCGACCTAGTATTAAAGACAAAAAAAATACTTCCCTTTCACTGTGAAATTTACCATAGAGTAAATGAATTTAGATTTGTTGCCGCACAGTCCGCTTTCGTTGAAATTAATGAGTCAGCTGTTTTAAAGTGGCCAGCTGTTTTACAGGACGGCGATATTCTAACAATAGGAGTTACAAATTTTCAATTTAACATTATTAAACCAATACCTCGCAGAAGCTGGCGTGCCAGTTTTGCTTCGAATCTCGCTATTTTTCTTCTATGTTTATTGATTCTTTTTGAAATTGCGGTCATGGTTTGGCTACCATACACACTTAGCAAAAAAAGAACGTGGGAACTGGCAACCGCCAAACAGTATGTTATTCGCCAAATAGATAATTTACGAAACAGTACAAGGGGAATGTCTGTTAAAGGACAGGATGAGGAAAGTATTAAAAATCTTCTGCTGTCCTGTGAAGATTCTTACGCAACTTACTTAAGGAAATATAGTAATAATATGAATCGTGAACAGATTAGAACTGTTCATAAAAATTTATATAATCTTAAAATCATAGTCACTCAATGGCCGCATTATAAAAAATCATATACACATCAGGCAACAATTAATCCCGATATTTTTATAAATGATTTATGTTCTTCTCTGGAAAAACAGACCAAACGTTATACAATACCGGGAACTATCGTAGCTGATCCTAAACTCAAAAATTAAAAGCAAGGCATAAATTTAATATGAGAAAAGAGCAAGCTCATAATATAATAAGTAAATTTAAGGGTAAAAAGGTTGCTGTTATTGGTGACCTTATGCTTGATGTTTATGTATGGGGGAAAGTTTCCAGAATTTCTCCTGAAGCTCCGGTTCCGGTTGTTCATGTTAAGAAAAAAACATACACTTTAGGTGGTGCCGCAAATGTAATGTGCAATATTACATCCCTTGGAGGGGAAGCTATAGCTTTCGGGGTTATTGGTAAAGGAGAAAATGGAACTTTCTTATTGGATTTAATGAATGACCGAGGCATAAACACAGAAAATATTATTATTGACAATGACTATTTGACTATAGAAAAGCAAAGAATTATGGCAGATTCTCAACAGTTGGCCCGTGTCGACTATGAAGACCAGAAATCTGTTCCTTTGAAAATACAGGAAAACACTAAGAACCGTCTCATTTCAATGATCAAAAAGAACGAACTTGATGCTGTTATTTTTGAAGATTACGCAAAAGGACTTCTTTCAAGTGAAATGATTAACCAAGTTATAGAAATAGCAAAACGCAAAAATATTCCTGTCGCACTTGACCCTCATCCTTCGCATAAACTGGATATAAAAGGGCTGACATTAATGACCCCTAACCAATCCGAAGCATTTACATTAGCCGGAGTTTACCCAAAGGAATTATCCGACCCTGTTTACAACGACCCGGCATTATTACAAGTTGCTGAAACATTAAATACTGAATGGGACGTTAAGCAGCTTTTGATAACACTCGGAGCTAATGGAATGACACTTTTTGAACAGGGAAAAGATGTTGTCCATATTCATACTAAAGCTAAAGAAGTGTTTGATGTAACTGGGGCAGGTGACACTGTTATTGCC
The DNA here is from genome assembly GCA_964523175.1 of uncultured Victivallales bacterium. Taxonomy (GTDB): domain Bacteria; phylum Verrucomicrobiota; class Lentisphaeria; order Victivallales; family GWF2-38-69. Next base: position 2,229 of record CAZGAI010000434.1, read on the forward strand.
AGCTACACTCTTGCTTTACTTGGAGGCGCGACAGGCCCAGAAGCTTCTGAGATTTCAAACTATGCTGCAGGAATTATCGTTGGAAGAGTAGGAACTTCTTCCATTACGCCGGATGAACTTGTAAGTTTATTTTCATAAATTTATTCACATCAAACCGTCAGATATTTCAGGTAAAGCTAAATTGCTGTAACTCATTCATATCGGACAGGAACTGCACTTATAAAAATTCTTCTATCTCCACCTGGAAGAATAAATTCACTGCTTTTCTTCCATATGTATGAATACTTATACGTCCATTTATTCAATACATCAAGTGGGGCAGTATCTGTTTTTGGTGTCTGAAATATAACTATTTTTCCTGTTTTATTTAGGAATTTTCTACTTTCCTTAAATATCTTGATAGGTTCAGCTACAGCTCTAGCGGTGACAATATCAAATTTTCCTACTATTTTCAACTCTCTTGCTCTTCCCCAAATTACATCTAAATTCTGTAACCCGAGTTCTTTTGCCACAAGGGCAACAAAGTTTATTTTTTTCTGAATTGAATCGATAGCCGTAATCTTCAAATTTGCAAACGCAATAGCCAATACAAGAGAGGGGAATCCTGCGCCGCATCCAACATCAGCAAGCGTGAAATGTTTTTCTCTTAATTCCGGAAATAAGCATGCAATTGACAATGAGTCAGCAATATGTTTATTCCAATAATCACTGTCCTCTGTAATACGGGTAAGATTATGTTTCTTGTTTTCAGAAAATAAAAGAGTCTTCAAAATAGAACAGTTTTCCATAAATTTTTCTATCTTAATCACACCGCACTGTTCGCAATATGATTTTATTTCTTCAAACTGTTTTTCTGACAAAATAAATATCCAATCTATTCAAAAGTGCGTTAGAAAAAACTTAGCGTTCTTTGCAACTTCTCAGCACTCTTTGCGGTAAATAAGAGTTCTGTTTTAGTGTTTTAAGTGTTAATTATAGATATCCCGGCAATTAACCCAATTAGACAATAGAGTGCAAATATTACTGTAAAGCTGATACGCCAGGATTTTTTAAGTGAAATTTTTCTGATTAAATCCCTTAGTAAATGAGGAATTCCTCCTATAACAATAGCAAAAGTACCCATTACATAGCATGTTATAGAAAATAGCCATATATATGGAATATCTGCTGCAAATGATTCCAACAGAAAATAATGGCTTAGTAAAATAAGAAAGCCGGCGATAGCGCGCGCAAACAAGTAATCAAGAAAACAGCAGGCAACTATCAGGCAGATTATTGCTGCAGGAAAAATCCAGGAAGAAGAACCGGGAGAAAATATCGATAATGCCTGAGGAATACACCATGCAATATCAATTAT
>CAZGAI010000435.1:0-3584 GCA_964523175.1 uncultured Victivallales bacterium
TGAGAATTTCCAGATTGAAAGATAAAGGTTTTACAAAAGAAGCTGAAATTTTTGAAAAAGAACTTAGAAAAGGAGGATTGTTTTTTAATTACCCTAAAAAGGCTTAAAGAAAAACTGCTAGTATTTTGCTAGTAAACTGCTAGTAAAATAAACGATTTACTAGCAATATGACAAACATTGACAAAGAGGTGAAAAGTGGCGTTATTGAGGCTAAAAGACTGGAGCCAATGAGCGGAATCGAACCGCTGACCTATTCATTACGAGTGAATAAAAAGCATGTTTTTGTTAGTTTTTAATAATTTTTAAAAATACTAAAACACCAACATAATAAACATGTTATAATAATTATCCATTTTATTAGTTTTGGCTTGTTTTTGATAAAAGGTATGATATGATTGTTTATATCATACCTTTTATTTGGAAAATATTATAGCTGTAGAGATTATTAAATTTAGCAAAAGAAATTTAGAAAACATACCTTTAGTTGATAAGGGTAGGATGATGTATCGTGATGAGAAAGAACGTTTTTTATTTCTATTTGTTACTCCCAAAAATAAAACATATTATTTTTATCGAAAGTACAATGGTAGACCTAGACAAATAAAGATTGATAACTTTGAAAATATAAGTATTCAGCAGGCAAGGAATATTATAATTCAATTTAATAATAATATTTCTAATGGAAAAGAACCTACTGAGAAAAAGCAACATGTAAAGTTTGACATTAAAACCTTTGGTGAACTGTTTGAAAGTTATGTAAATGCCAAATCAGATAAGAAATCTTTAAATTTGGATATACAGCTATTTAATAGTAATCTGAAACAGTTTCAAAGAAAAGAAATTGCTCAACTCAGTTATCATATAATCTATAACTTTCATAAATCAATGAAACAAACTCCAGCTTTAGCAAATAGAACACTTGCTCTACTTTCATCTATTTATAGCTTTGCTAAAAAAGAACTAAGAATTAATATTGAGAACCCCTGTATTGGTATTAAAAAATATCAAGAACATCCAAGGCAAAGAATTTTGAATAATGTAGAACTTCATAGATATTTAGATACATGTACAGCTTGGAGTATTATACCTGACAAAGCAATGTATTCTGATATTTTTATGATGTTGTTATATACAGGTCAAAGAAAAACAAATGTATTGCAGATGAAGTTCACGGATATTGACTTTGTTAGTAGGTCTTGGAGCTTAACGCCTGAACAAACAAAAAATAATGATTATCATAGAATTTCATTAGTACCTGAAGCTATTGAAATACTACAGCTTCGATATAATGAACTTAGAAATAAAAGTATATATGTTTTTCCAAGTCCTCGGTGCCTTGATAAACCAATTGTAGAAATAAAACGGCAATGGGAAAATTTTTTAAAAGATGCAGAAATATCTAACTTAACTCGACATGATATGAGAAGAACAGCTGGGTCAATTGTTTTGATGGTTACAGGTAATTTAAAACTTGTACAAAAAATGTTAGGGCATAAAGATATAAGTACTACAGCAAAGGTATATAGTCATATATGGGAAGAAAGGGAAGCTCTGGAAATAGATAATGCTTTTAAAAGTATTAGAAAATTAAATTGATATTGGTAAAAAAAATACTTTATTTATTATGTATGTTAATATTATAGTTAAACTAGCTTTTGGGATTCCCTTGAGTAATAGTTCAAAACTAAGCTAAATCTAATAAATTAATTGGTAGTTATTGATGAATAAAATAGAACTCCTAAAAAAGTTAAATGATATTGAATGGCAAGATTTTGAAGTAAAAGAAGCATCTAGTTCATTGCCTAAAAGTTGCTGGGAAACTGTTTCTGCCTTTGCAAATACCAATGGAGGTTGGCTTGTTCTTGGGATTAGACAAAATAAAAAGAACTATGATATAACTGGAATAGCTAATCCTGAGAAAATTGAACAGGATTTTCTTACAGTTATGCGTGGTGAAAAGTTTAACCAAAAACTTAAACTAAAGACTTTTAAATATGATTTTGATGGGAAATATGTTTTAGCTTTTTACATTCCTGAATCTGACTCAAAACCATTATACTTTAATAGTAGAAAAAATTCATTTATCAGATCAGGGAGTGGGGATCAACGTGCAACTGATTATGAAATTGATGCAATGTACAGAAATTCTGCATATGGGGCAAAAGATAAAGAACTAACAGATTATACTTTTGATGATTTGGATATGAATACTATTAGAGTCTATAGGGATTACTTGAAATCATATAACCCTGAACATAGATATAATAAATATTCCGATATTGAATTGCTTGAAAAACTTCAGGTGATCAAAGATAATAAAATTACAGTTGGTGGTTTACTTTTTTTTGGAAAGCAGGATGACATAGCTCAGTTACTAACAGATTTTAGAATAGATTATTTTGAAGTTCCAGGAATTTCTTATTCAGATTCACCCGTTAGGTATAGTTACAGGCTGAGTGAAGAGGAAAACCTTTTTATGTTTTATTTTGCTATAATTGAACGTTTAACTAAAAAAATTGACCTTCCATTTAAGATGCAACAAAATGGATTTGCAACAGATAATCAACCGCAGCTTGTTGCTATAAGAGAAGCTTTAGTAAATCTTTTGATGCATTCTGATTACTTCAGTACAATGAAACCCAGGATTAGAGTATTCAGTAACAGAATTGAGTTTATGAACCCTGGTGGACTGCCTAAGGATATTACTTCTATTATGAAAGAGGATTTTTCAAAACCAAGAAATCCTATCATTGCCAGAATATTCAGAGCTATAAAACTTGCGGAGAATGCAGGTTCAGGATTTGATAAGATGTTTTCTGGTTGGAAGTCTTACTACAATAAATTACCAGTAGTTACAGGTGATTTTTCTTACTATAAAATAGAGTTTCCATTTAGTGAGCCTGTAAGTGAGCCTGTAAGTGAGTCTGTAAGTGAGCCTGTAAGTGAGTCTGTAAGTGAGTCTGTAAGTGAGCCTGTAAAATTAGATGATAACTTAAAAGCTATGCTAGTTTTATTGAATAAAAATCCCTATTCAACTAATAATGACTTAGCTTTAGCTATGAACAAAAGTCGAGCAACAATAACAAGATACATAAGAGAATTAAAAAACTTAGAATTAATAGAACGTAATGGTGCAGATAAAAATGGATACTGGAAAATTAAAACTAAACAGCTTTAATTATTAGTTTTTGATGGAGTGTGTAGGATGACAAAACATCATAAGTCTAGAAAAGAATTGAATGAACAGAAAGGCAAGAAATTCAGCGACGCAGATCTTATTAGATTTGAACAAGATGCTTTATATAAAAATACTCCTGAATATATAAACAGCTTAAAGCTAAATGCCTTATGTAAAGATAATCCTGAAGATATATATAAATGGTATGAAATTAAGACATTAGTGAGTTTTGAACAATACAAAGAACTATTGTCGCTTGATATTAATAGTCTTAAAATACTGTTAAAAGAAAATCCAAGGAAGGCATTTAATTTTTTTACCGAAAATGAAAAAAAATATTATTATGAATATAATAGTTTACCTTCATATTTTGAGATTGAATTACAAAATACATTGACAATAATAC
>CAZGAI010000436.1:0-3567 GCA_964523175.1 uncultured Victivallales bacterium
GTCATCATTACCCAATAAAAGAATAATACCGGATTTAAGCTGTTTCTTTAATACTTGCCGTCTTTCAGTGTATATTGTCTTATCAAGCATTTTATTTCCCCAATTTTACTATTATTTCTCTTCGGAATGCCATCATATATCAGACTTTCTAAAATTAGTTTTACTGCTTTTAGGTTCTTCATTATTTCTAAGATATTTTTTTAATTCTCCTTTATCATACAGATATAAAAAGGCTTCGACAATCTTGGGATCAAATTGTTTGCCCGATTCCCGCCTAATTACTTCTACTGCTTCACTCTGATACTTAGGAGCTCTATACGGTCTCTTTAAAGTTAATATATCAAAGACATCAGCAACAGCAACAATCCTTGCAGCTAAAGGAATAGCATTTCCCTTTATGCCTTCTGGATAACCACTACCATCCCATTTTTCATGATATGACATTATAATTTTACGAACCTGAGTAAAACGCTCATTTTGTCCTATAATTCTAGCCCCTATCACAGTGTGTCGTTTGATTGTTTCAAATTCTATTTCAGTCAGTTTTCCAGGCTTAAACAATAGTGAATCAGATACGCATAACCTTCCCAATTCATGCAGAATGCTGTCTACTCCCATCTTTACAGCAAATTCACGTTTAACGCCAAGTTCTAAAGCAATTTCTGTTGTTAGCTTGGCAACGCGCTTGATATGATCATGTCTCTCAGGGTCTTTATATTCGGAAGCCAGTGTAAGCATATTGATTGCATGCTGATGAGCTGTTTCCATTTCAGACTGTAACTTTTCGAGCTTTTCAGCCATTTTATTAAAAGAAAATGCCAATGCACCTACTTCATCGTTAGATTTAATATCAATTTTTTCAGATAGATTGCCATCTGCTATTCTTTTAGTCGCTTCAATTATAGATAATAATGGGTTAGTCAACTGACGGGAAAGAAAAATTAATAAAACTATACCTATAATAATTATTATTATCGAAATTATAGCAATAGTCCACTTCAGTGTATTCATATGTTCAACGAATTTTGCTTGAACAAAAGAGACTGTGACTGTCCAGTCCATATCCTTTATGACAGACGAACTTTGTAACCTGTCATTCACCCAAACACCAGAATAACCACACAATACTGTATTTGTCTTATTATCTACTATTTTTACTCTGAAATCAGAGTCAATGTATGTCTTTTTAAGCATACTATAAAAATTTGTATAATCGATTTTACCAACAACAACTCCAATAAATTTATTATTGGAAATATTTATTACTTTTTTAAAGATGTCAATGCCTATTAGAATATTAGTATTTTGATCGGCAAAAAGCTTAAAGCCTAGGCCGTCATTTGCTATGGCACGCTTAATAGCAGCTAAGCGTTGTATTTTGTTTGTTTTTTTAGGAATCTTCCCATTGACAATTTTAATAATCTCTATACCACTTTTATCCAGGAGGATTAAATCATTATAATCATCAGCCAGTATTAAAAACATATCCTGAACTTGAGTAATACTTACTTTATCAGATCCAGAAAGAAATGATCTTATTGTTTTATTTTGAGAAAGGGTTTCTATACCTTTTTCCCTAGTATCAAGAAAATCGCTTGTTCTATTTTTTATATAGCCTGCTGTTTCGTCTAATCTTGAAGAAATCTGTTTGTACAGATACCTTTTCATGAGCTTATAGGATATAACACCAATACCAAATGATACCAAAATAATACAACAGACAATTGCTAATGTTAATTTTGTTCTAATACTAACTTTCATGATGATATTTATTTAAACTTCCTTTTTTATACAGAGATTCAAATGCATCAACTATTTCAGGATCAAAGTGTTTTCCGGATAGCCTTACAATTTCATTAGCGGCTAATTCCATCTTCCACGGATCCTTATAGGGTCTCTTTGAAATTAAAACATCAAATACATCAGCAACAGCTACAATCCTTGCAGCGAGAGGAATATCACTACCACTCAGTCCTTCCGGATAGCCGCTTCCGTCCCATTTTTCATGGTGATATAGAGCTATTTCACGAGCTTGATGAAACCATTCATGATCACCAAGTATCCTGGCTCCTATAGTTGTATGCAGTTTAATTGCTTCAAATTCATTGTCATTTAGCTTTCCAGGCTTTAGCAGAATATAATCAGCTACACCTAATTTACCCAAATCATGCAGAATACTGTCGGCTCCTATCTTTGCAGCCAATTCTGGTTCCATGCCTAACTCTAATGCAAATTCTGTTGTCATATCGACAACCCGTGTAATATGATCATGCGTTTCTGTGTCTTTATATTCTGAAGCAAGGGCGACCATATGTATTGTATGCTTATGTACAATTTCCATTTGATCACGGGCATATTTTAGGCTAATAGTCATTTTATTAAATGACCCAGCCAGCTGACCCAGCTCATCCTTTGAATTAAGGATAATTCGTGAAGTTAAATCTCCATTAGATATAGAATTGGTAGCTTCAGCTAAAAATAAAATGGGCTTTGATAAGCGGTAAGAAACCAGAATGGATAAAATCACACCTAAAATGACAACTGTAAGCGTAATAAGAAAAGTGTAAAATCTCAATGTATACAGGTTTTCCTCAAACACTTCATAGGATAAAGCAACTTCAACAGTCCAATTCATGTCTTTAACTATAGAAGAGGATGTCAAACGATCCTTTGACCAGGCTTCTGAATAACCACACAATACAACCTTATTTTTATTATCATAGATTTGCAGGGCAAATTCAGAATCAACGTAATTCTTTTTTAACATGTCATAAAAATTACTATAATTGATTTCACCAAAGACAACCCCAACAGGCTCTCCATTGGCACCTAAAACTCTTTTGTAAAAATCTATATCCCCTATTTTGTAAGTACTGTCACCGGAAGAAAATTCAGAAAGTAGACTGTTATTTTTCATAGCTCGTATGAATTTAGAAGAATTATCTCTTTTGATCCATTTAGCAAACTCCACACCATTATTACTTTTGACAACCACTCTGCCTGTTTTATCCACAAGAACCAGCACGCTATATTCATGAGCCAAACCTTGAAAAAGGTCTTTAACTTGAGTAATATCTACTTTATCCTGTTTTTTAAGAAATAAGCTTATTGTTTTATTTTTGGAAAGAATATCAATACCTTTTTCTCTAGAATTGATAAAGTTATTAGTTCTCATGCTTATAAACTTTGCAGTTTCGTATAACCTGGCAGATGCCTGTCTGAGCAGATACTTTTCCATCAAAAGACTCGAAGTGATACCTATTGCGAGTGATACTAAAATTATGCAACCAACAATCACCAATGTTAATTTTATCTTGATACTATATCTCATGTTTATACCTCTTTCATATACAGAAACATCCCGTGGCTAAGTATCATCACAATATTATTTCTAACATTATCACAACAATTTAAAATGATTCAAACACTTCGGGATAAGTTATTCAATTAAAAAACGTTCTAACATAACTGTTTAAGGCTCTTTCTTTATTATTATCTTTATTATTATATATAATGTTAGCATTATTTCAAAGCACCCTAATATCCATTAACCGACATTCCTAGGAT
>CAZGAI010000437.1:0-3558 GCA_964523175.1 uncultured Victivallales bacterium
TTAACATTTAACATTTAACATTTAACATTTAACATTTAACATTTAACATTTAACAACTCAAGCAGATTTTAAATATCCGAAGGATCAAATTCATAAAAATGAAAATTATCCCCATTTTTTTTATAATATTAATATTATTTTATTTGAATATTGTAGCTTTAGGATCACCTAAAAAGGATCTTGTTGCAATAGATAACTGGACCGTATATTATTCAGATAAAGAACCTGTTTCTGCCTTTCAAAAGTATTCTCTAATTATTTTTGATTCAGATTACCATCCTGATATTGATGCGTTAATTGATGAGGGAAAAACCGTACTGGGTTATATTAGCCTTGGTGAGATTGAAAATTCGCGCTGGTATTATTCAAAAATGCAAAAAAGCGGAATTCTTTTGAACGAGAATAAATATTGGAAAGGGAGTTACTTTGTTGATGTAAGAAGTCATATATGGGTTAGCTTTGTTATAAACACTTTAGTACCTAATTTGATCCAAAAGGGCTTTTCAGGTATTTTTATTGATACTTTAGACAATCCTGCTGAGCTTGAAAGAGTTAATCCGAAAAAAAATAAAGGTATGACGGAGGGAGCTGTTAGATTAGTTAAAGCTATCAGAATGAACTACCCTAATATAAAAATAATGCTTAACAGAGGGTATGAAATCCTACCTGAAGTTGCTAAATATATCAACTATGAACTCGGAGAAAGTATCTTTACCGATTATAATTTTAAAACTGATAAATTTGAATATGTAGAAAACACTATTTATAAAGAACAGGTTAAAATTCTGAAACATGCAGTAAAGATTAATCCTGATTTAAAAATATATACTCTAGATTATTGGAATAAGAATGATAAGAAAATGATATCCGAAATATATAAAATTCAACGAGCTAATGGCTTTATTCCCTATGTAGCTACAATAGAACTTGATGAACTTGTAAGTAGCTAATATTATTATGAAATCACTTTTTTTTAATAAAATATTCCTAATTATTTTTGTGTTTATTTTAAATTTTTCTGCCGTGCAAGCTCAGCTGGTACCTCGAAAAGTAATTGCTATATATAAAATTTCAGAAGATGTACCCGGTCTTAAGTGGTCTAATATCCATCGCTATGCTGAAATGCCGCTTAACTATCTTGGGCTTGATATAGAATACTATGATATTGATAATGGTCTTCCTGAAAATATAAATAAACGAGGTGATGTCAGAGGGGTAATTACATGGTTTAATTCAGGAGTAATAATAGATAAACCATACGAATACCTCAAATGGGCTGGGGATATTATTAATTCAGGGAAAAAATTTGTAATTATGGGGAATCCCGGCTTTCTGGTGGATTCACATCTTCGTTCTGTCAGCACAACTAAAATGAATCGTTTCTGGAGAAAGTTGGGACTTAAATTCACTGGAAACTGGATCGAGTCCACCTATGATGTTGATTTGATAGATAAAGATCCTGAAATTATTGATTTTGAAAGAAAATATCCTCAGAATAAACCTGCTTATATCGATATGGTAGCTATTAATCCCCAAACCATTACTCATTTAGCTGTGAAGAAAAGATCTAACGGTCAAGTACCTGCTCAGCTTATTGCTACTTCAAAAAATGGAGGTTATATAGCTGAAGGTTATGCATGCAATATAGATTATAATGATAAAAAACCGGAATCTTTGCAGTGGTACATAAACCCCTTTATCTTTTTTCAACTTGCATTCGATACTGAGCAGGTACCCAAACCTGATGTAACTACGATAGCAGGGAGGCGTATATATTTTAGCCATATTGATGGTGATGGGTGGTTAAGTCAGAGCAAAATAGAAGAATATATAGGCAATTCTATTTTGTGTTCAAGGATAATCCTTGAAAAAGCTATTAAAGCTTATCCGGATTTACCTGTTACTGTTGGACCAGTTGTTGCAGAATTGGATCTTAATCATAAAGGTACTGAAACTGCAAGGAAAGTAGCTAAAGATTTATTTTTGTTACCTAATGTTGAAATTGGTGCTCATACCTATACGCATCCTTATTCCTGGGATTTTTTTGAAAACTATAACAGAAAAAAAGAATTGTATAAATCCAGCTGGTTTTACAAAATAAAAAAAGAATTAACCGGTGATAATGATTCAGGTAATCTGTCAATTTATCAGCAGGAGGGATATGATAGTCCCAGGGCATACGATCAATATCCATTCAACTTGAAACAGGAAGTGGTTGGGGCTATAAAACACTTAGAGGGAGTAAGTACTGAAAATAAAAAAGGGAAAATAATCCTTTGGAGTGGTAGTTGTACTCCATTTGAAGAGGCCGTTAGGCTGACAAGAGTAAATAACATACGGAATATTAATGGTGGAGACAGCCGGTTTGATCGAATATTTCCATCTTATGCCTGGGTCTCTTCCATTGGAAGACATGTTGGAAGTGAAAGGCAAATTTATGCAGCCGCAAGTAATGAGAATACATATACTAATTTATGGACCAGTGATTTTTTTGGCTATAAGTATTTAGTGGATACATTTAAAAATACAGAATCTCCTATACGGATTAAGCCCATGAATATTTATTACCATATGTATTCAGGAGAAAAGGATGCCAGCTTAGAAGCGTTAATATCAAATCTTGAGTACGCACGGAACCATGAAATTGCTCCTATAACTGCGAGTAACTATAGTGATATTGCTGATGGCTTTTACACAACGGAAATATTTAAGAAAGGTAAAAATAAGTGGTTATTTAAGAATAGAGGAGAACTTCAGACAATTAGATTTGCTGATGCAGTTTTTAAAACAGTTGATTTTAAGAGCTCAAAAGGCATAATTGGGCAGCGTCATTTTCAGGATAGTTTATACGTCTATTTGGATACTTCGGTATCGGAGCCTATCATAGCTCTTAAAAGTACAAATATTTACTGGGAAGAACCATTTTCTCTGGTGCCATATCTGATAGAAGGTCGGTGGAAGGTATGGAATTTACAAAAAAACAATTCAGGTTTTAACTTTACCTGTCAGGGGTTTGGAAAGGGTAGAATGTCATGGAAAGTTCCATTTAACGGTAACTGTAAAGTTATAGTTAACGGGAAAAGCTATGATTACATATCTTCAGAGCATAAGTTGAATCTTTTGTTGGAGTATGATGCAGTTGACAGTATTCAAGTAAAGGTGGAATTTTCAAAAGCATGAGGAAGTTTTATTTTGTTGTTACTGCATTAACTGCGGCTGGTATTATTCTTGGTTATTTATTTTTTCCGAATGAATCGGATACGGCTTTAATGTATCTGGAAAGTAATAGAAATATTGAAGCAATTAATAGATATAAAGCCTATATGAGAATCTCAGGAGATACTTCTCCTAATGTAATTGTGCCTTTATCCAGAGTTTATCTGAAGTTGGGTAGAACCAATGAAGCTATTTCTCTGCTTCGAAAATATGTTAAAGAAAACCCTGATTCTGTCGAAGCTAAGCGTATTTTAGGGCAATACTTTTCCAGTTCTCAAAGACCTGCTGATTTTTTACTTACTCTTGAAGAAATAGCAACTCTTGAACCTACTGAAAAGGTAT
>CAZGAI010000438.1:0-3557 GCA_964523175.1 uncultured Victivallales bacterium
AATTACTATTTTTGCTACTATTCATACAAAGTCTAGTGTGGATAGAATTATACATATGAACTTTGACTTTCGCTGCAAGAAAATTCAAAGTTTAGTTTCAGAGAGGCTCGAAGATCATGAACGTATTTTATTAAGTGGTATTGGGCTTTTTAACTCTTCAGAAAATGTCTCTCGTTCCGAATGGCATGCATTCAGTAAGAATCAAAATTTAGATAAAAAACTTCCCGGTATACTAGGCTTTGGCTTTTCTCTTGTAATTCCTCCGAAAAATCTAAACATGCATATTCAACAAGTCCGTAATGAGGGATTTCCCAAATATAATGTTAAGCCTAGTGGTAATAGAAAGATGTATACCAGTATCGTTTATCTAGAGCCATTTAAAGGTCGTAATTTGAGGGCTTTTGGTTATGATATGTTTTCAGAAAAGGTGCGTAGAACAGCAATGGAACAAGCAGTGGATACCGGATCTGCTGCTCTTTCAGGCAAAGTAACTTTACTTCAGGAGACAAATAAAGGTGTTCAAGCCGGCACCTTGATATATCTTCCTCTTTATCGCAAAGGAATGCCAATTAATACGATAAAAGAGCGCCGTGAAGCTATTTATGGCTGGGTGTACAGTCCTTACAGGATGAACGACTTGATAGAAGGAATAATTGGAACTAAGCTTATTGATCAAAATCCGGTTATTGAACTCAAAATATTTGATAGTAAAAATATTTTAGAAAAAAATATTCTCTTCCAATATCCTCAAATGAGTAGTGTTAGCTCAAATTCAGATGCAAGATTAACTAAACATATTATCATTAATTTTAATGGACATCACTGGACTTTGGTTTTTACGCAAAATGTCAGTAGTCTCTTTTCAAAAGTTTATATTTTTCCATGGATTATACTTATCGGTGGTACTCTTATTACATTCATGTTTTTAATGTTGATTTTATCTTTGTTAAATACTCGTGCTACGAATGAAGAGCTTACTGAAACCTATGGAGAACTTAAAGAGAGCGAAGATTCGCTTCAAGCAGCTTTGGATAAACAGAACTTCCTGTTAAAGGAAGTAATGCATAGAACAAAAAACAACATGCAGGTAATACAGTCAATGCTTCGCATAGAAGGAAGGATTGTCAACGAAAATAATTACCATGATGTATTAAAAAATATTGAGAATAGAATTACTGCATTGTCTCTTGTTTATGATATGCTTCATACTACAGATAGTTATTCGGAAATTAATTTTAAAAAATATATTCATTCTCTTGTCGAACTGCTTATTGATAATACCATAAAAATGCCTGTAAAAATAGAATACGAGCTGACAGCCATGATAGTGAATATTGAGACTGTTATGCCCTGCGGTTTGGTTATAAATGAAATTCTGACAAATATTATCAAACACGCTTTTCCTGGCAAAAGAGCCGACAGTAAAAATAATGTTATCAAAATATCTCTTAAGAAGGTTAAAGAGAATGCTGTTCTTGAAATCAGCGATAACGGAGTTGGATTGCCTGACGGTTTTGATTTAAGTAAATCTTCATCTATGGGGATGAACCTTGTTAAAAATCTTATTGAACGACAGATAGGCGGAAGTATCGAAATTGACGGCAGAGACGGTGTTTCATACAAAATGATATTTCCAGTAGAACGGAATAAGTACAACGGGCAAAACATCACCTAAACTCAAACAGGACACAAATAATAAAGATGAATCACAAACCTAAAATTCTGCTTATTGATAATGAATTTATTGTGGCAATGGATATAGGAAGATGTATCGAAGATGCCGAATTTGAAGTAAATATCTGCACGTCCGTAAAACAGGCTCTTGAAACGGCAGAGAAATACAGCTTTGATATTATTGTTTCGGATATGAATCTTCAAAGCGAAATGACAGGGCTTGACGTTATTGCAGAGATAGGAAAAAACAGTCAGCTTCCTCCCTGTATTATTATCACTGGATACGGCGATCCTGAAACTCTTAGAAAAATTAATAAATCGGGAAATGTATCGGCATTAGTATTAAAACCACTCTTTCCAGTAAAGCTGATTGAAAAAATAAAGAAACTGATTCTACTTGCCGAAAACCCCGGACAGAGAAAGCCTTAAAATAATACATGAAGATAATGGATATTTATGACTTTAATAAAAAAACTAATTACAGAGCAGTAACATGGGTGCAAAAGAAATTAAGAAAAAAATATTGATTGTTGAAGATGAATATATTACAGGCAAAGACTTAGAAAATCTTCTGATCAGTTTGGGGTATAGAGTGACTGGGATTGCCTCAACAGGAAAAGAGGCTTTGGTAATGTTAAAAGCAGAGGTACCTGGCCTTGTTATTACAGATATTGCTCTCCAAGGAGACATGGACGGTGTTTCCCTTGCCGCCATAGTTAAAGAAGAATATAAAATACCCTGTATATATCTTACTGCCCACAGCGATGAAGATACTTTTAAGCGGGCACAGATCACCACCCCGTTCGGATATATATTAAAACCGTATCGAGAGAAAGAGCTCAAAATCGCTATTCAAATGACTTTCTATAAAGCTAAAGCTGAACAAAAAATTATAGATTTAAATATTAAACTTGGTGAACGTGTCAAAGAGCTCAATTGTCTACACAAAATTTCAGAACTCGTAGAAAAGCCGGGTATTACATTACCTGAGATTTTTCAGGGAACAGTTGATCTGATTCCTTCGTCCTTGCAGTATCCGGAAATAACCTGTGCAAGGGTTATGATTGATGAAGAAGTGTATAAGACCGCCAATTTTATTGAATCACATAGGAAGCTGGATGCAGATATTATTGTCAAAGATAAGAAAATCGGAAAACTTCAGGTTTACTGTTTTGAAGAGAAACTTGAAAGGGATGAAGGCCCTTTCCTGAAAGAAGAAAGAGTTTTGCTGGATATCATAGTTGAACGTTTTGGAAGAATTATTGAGCGTGTAAAAATGGAAAAGAAGCTGAAGAACAGTGAACAGATGTTTAAATCGGTTACTGAAACTGTCAGTGATATATTTTGGATGAGTACATGCGGTGCAACTAAAATGTTTTATATAAGCCCGGCCTTTGAGAAAATTTGGGGAAAAACAATAAAAAGCCTTTATGAATCTCCAAGTATTTTTTTAGAGGCTATTCACCCTGAAGATATTCAAGAATATATCCGTATTTTTGACATATTTCATAAAAATGGAAAGCAGTACGAATGTGAATATAGAATAATTGGTAAAAATGGCGAAGTAAAATGGATTCATGAAAGAGGAAATCCTGTTAGTGAATTCAATTTTAATGGAGAAGAATTGATGACGGGTGTATGTTCAGACATTACCGAGCGCAAAAAGGCGGAAAAAAAACTGGTTTTATCATTAGAATATATAGAGAATATTTTAAAATCCACAGTTGATATGTTAATTGTTGTTGCCCCGGACGGCACTATAAAAACTGTTAATCAGGCGATAACTGATATTTTAGGCTATGAAGAAGATGAGCTGATAGGCATACCTATTGTTGCTATCCTTGAAGGAGAAGGAGAAGGAGAAGGAGAAGGAGAAGGAGAAG
>CAZGAI010000439.1:0-3556 GCA_964523175.1 uncultured Victivallales bacterium
AGTATTTGAAAAAATCCTGATTAAATTTATTTTTATTCTAATTCTTTATTGCTGTATTGAAAAACACAAAAAAGCTAAAAACATCAAGAATACTTGTGATGGATGATGATAAAACAATCTGCGATTTTATAAAAGAAGTGCTAAGGGGCAGGAAATGGACAGTTTCAGAAGCCTCAGGCGGTAAAAAAGCAATTGAAATGTATAAGCAGTCAATTGACGATAGAGATCCGTTTGATATTTTAATTATGGATCTTACTATTCCCGGAGGAATAGGAGGAAAAGAAGCAGTCGAAGAACTTTTAAAAATTAATCCGCAAGTAAAATGCATCGTCTCCAGCGGATACACTAATGATCCGGTAATGGCAAATCATAGCAAATACGATTTTAAAGGCATCATCACTAAGCCATACAGTCCAAGTATGCTGCTGGAGGTGCTGAACCAGGTTTTGAAGGAGTAGGAACACATACTTTGTTTAAATGCCGAAATTTTTCCACATGCTGTGTACAATTAATTTTTGGGTTGATTTTCTGTCTTTCCTGCGTTTGAAACCGGTGAAAAATATACAACAAAGAAAGTGCCTACAAAGACTATAATCATACTTATGGTAAATGCCCAGGTGATTTATCATCCCTATTAACCAGTCTAATATACCTCCAAAAACCACAGCTGAGTACATCGTTGGTGTGGCCATTGCTACTGACAAATACTTATAAGATACTGTCATAAAAAGCTGAAAAAGCATTCCGAATACTCCCACACCTATTAATAAAATAATTATATAAAATGATGGCATTTTCAGAAAAAAGGTAATATGATTGCCATTATAATATATATAGTTTTTAAACTATTAATAATTAGCAATAATTAACTACTTAAGGCTTCAAGTAAAACTTGATAATTTATTGGTCACAATAAATCATTTCTTCTTTATATGATAACTGGTCTTCATACATTTTATGAAATACTCTGTATTTTGCAGAGTGGTATTTTGCTGTTTCCTGCGATGGATTAATTATTTTTTCAGCCTTATTCATTTTTTTCATTCCATCCACAACTGAATTTACACTTCCTGATGCTGCGGCTCCAAGTATTGCCGAACCGAGAAGTACCGCTTCCTGTTCTTTGGGCAATATGATCCTACATTGCGTAATATCTGCATGTTCTCTTAAAAATACCGGGTTTTTAGTACCCCCACCACATGCAAAAATAGTATCAATTTCAAAGCCGTTTTTATTCATTTCCTCAATTATATGTCGTGTTCCATAAGCAATTGCCTGGATAGTTGCCAGATATAGAAGCGCAAGTTCATCTAACGAATCAGATAATTTGAGTCCGGATATTGCACCTCTTAAGAGAGGATTTGCTCGAGGAGACCTGTTACCGTGAAAATAAGGTAAAACATGAAGTTCTTTTGTAAGCAGGTCAGGAAATTGTATTTTTTTAGCTAAATGATCTAATTTTTTGTTTAAAATTTCATAAACTGTACAGTTTTTCTCTTCTGCCTGTTTTTTTAGTTCTATCGATTTTTGGTGAGTATATATAACATGATCAACAAGAGCACCGGTTACTGATTGCCCACCTTCTGCAAGCCACATGCCCGGAATCATTGCAGAATAATACGGCCCCCAGACTCCGGGAACAAAATTCGGATTTTGTGAAACAGCCATATGACAACTTGATGTTCCTCCAATTAGAGCTAAACGCCTTGATAAATCCTGCTCAGAAAAACTTTCTCCATCAATAACAGCTCCTAGTAATCCGATTCCTCCGGCATGTGCGTCAATGATGGAAACGCCAACGGCCATTCCCGGTTTCAGGCCAAACTCAACTGCAGCTTTTTTCGATAAACCGCCGGGAACGCTTTCTCCAATTGGCCTTATTTTTCGACCAATCCTTTTATAGTTTTCATTAACTAAATCTTCAAGTCCAATTTTATTGAAGTAGGAATCTGCCCAACTACCAATACTTTTAGGGGTTTGTGAAGTCTCATGCCCCATATATGTCCATTTGCACACAGTTGAACACAGTGACCTGACATCTTTATCTGTCGCTTTATAAACGAGATAATCAGGTAAATCAAAGAACTTTGCTGTTTTTTTCCAGCACTTAGGATTATTTTTTTTCAGCCAAAGGAGTTTTGGCGTTTCCATTTCGGGAGAAATTTTACCACCGACATAATTTAAAACTTTATGTTTTTTTGAATTAATAAAGTCAGCTTCTCTTATAGCTCTGTGATCCATCCAGACAATAACATTTCTTTCTTTCTCGTTTGATTTACTGACTGATACAGGGTTATCCTCTTTGTCAATTGCCACCAGGGAACATGTTGCATCAAAACCGATACCTTTTATATCTTTCGGTGAAATGCCGGAATTGCAGATAGCAGTTTTGACAGAAAAGCATATGGATTTCCATATATCATTGCCTGACTGTTCTACAAAATCATTATCATATTTCCACATTCTGGTCTCTTTGCTTGCGGAAGACAACATTTTTCCGTCTTCAGTAAAAATACCGGCCCTTGCACTGCCTGTACCGACATCCACACCAATATAATAAGACATAATTATTTTCCCTTTATTTTTCTCAACGAGTAAAACTAATAATTTAAAGATTTTTTTAAGTTAGAGGCGCATGCAAAACTCTGTGCCATACGGTTTTGACAGAGCAAAACCCTCCAGTTGTCAATTCAAGATGGAGGGAAATCCCGCGACTGCGGGATCGTTTCCAAACACTGCGCTTGTTTTGCAGTTACCTCGTTAAATAAGAATTTGCTTTTCTTACTCAAAAATATTCGTTCTATTCGTTTAATTTGTTGAGAATATTTTATCCGAAAATTCTGATTTTGAATCCAAGTTTTTGAGATAAAGAAACCATTTCATCAAAGATGTCTCCATAAGCTACAGCTATATGATTGCTCATAAAATGTGCCATGATAGTATCCCTTGAAGAACCGAGGTCTGCAGCCATAAACGGCCAGTCTCTAGTAACACTACCCCACATTTTTTCTTTGACATCTTCAGGAAGCTTTTTTACATCACCTTTACCTATATCCATCCAAAGTTCATCATTCAGTACAAAAGCTCTTGCCCAGGTGATTTCTCCGGGTAGACTTTCCCCCGTAAAGGTCCCGCCGGGAATAGGGAAATATCCTTTTGGCTGTCTATAGGAATGAACTTCTTCTAGTGAATCAGGTTTATGATTGAACGGATATGATCCGGTTGAACCGGAATTGTTTAGAACCCAGATAAAATTTCCGTCAATTTCTGCACCCCAACGAAGGTCATGGAACATAACGGATTGATGTAGGCCTTTGGCTTTAAGGATTCGTTTCATGAGTTCCATAGGAACAACATTTCCCTGGTCTGCTTCCGTTGAAGTAATTATGACATCACCATTGGATTCAGGCCTGCATACTGAATTTAAGAGCCCTTCAGCAAAATCTGATGGGGGACGGAGTCCTATTAAACCTAATTGATACTGCCAGCCGATACAGTCAGCTTTAAATTCATCAACTAAATCAAGTACTGTTAAATAGTCTCTTAACTGTTCTTT
>CAZGAI010000440.1:0-3523 GCA_964523175.1 uncultured Victivallales bacterium
TAGGCATTAATATTCTTATTAAGAGGTAGTCTTTGTTCAAACTTAGAAGTATGTATTGGTTCTACAGTATTTTGTGATATAGATAAGCCTATATCACTTTCTGAATTTCTATTTTGAATAAGTTTATCATTTAAAACAGTAATTTTCTTTCTTGTTTTATGCCTAAGGTTTCTCAATCTGGAGGATAAATCTTTGTTTTCTAAAGAAAACCTAGAAATATCCTCTATAACACGAAGACCTTCTGAAACACGATTTATTTCTGCATCTATTATTCTGTATATGTTCATAATGTTCGTTATTTGTTATTCGTTACTGGATGTTAGATTAACTGTTCCTTCATGGTTAAAGGAGGATTGTTTTCTAAATTCTGAATTTTGACTACTAAATTAGTTAAGATATTGCCAATCTTTGAATACCGGCTGATATCCTTTATTATAAATAAGATTTTGTACCTCTTTAACAGTTCTGGTATCCGCTATTTCAAATTGTTTTGCTGTGTCCTCTTTTGTGTGTCCTCCTACTGCAGTGGTACAACCGGCAGACATGTTTGTTATTCCGAGTGATATTACATTGTCTCTGAAATATGGATTTTCTCTGGTTGAAATATTAATTCCAGCTCGTGGCATAAAAAGCCTGAAAGCAGTTAGTATTTGCACCATATTTTTATCTGTAACAGGAATTTGTGATGTATAATTCCCATCATGGGGCTGAATTCGCGGTAAAGATATAGAAATTTCAGTAGCTGGATATTCTCTCTGCATATATGCACAGTGTAAGGCAGCTAAAAATATGTCCTGTCTCCACCCTTTAAGACCCAGAAGTATACCTAAATTTATTCTTCTTATTCCTGCAAGACACCCTCTGTCCGGGGCGGAAAGGCGGTACTGGTAATTACTTTTAGGCCCGGTTGGGTGAAGCTTTGCATATAATTTTTCATCGTAGGTTTCCTGATATATTGTAAGCCCATCAACTCCAGCGTAGAAAAGAGATTTATATTCTTCCTGATTCATGGGATACATTTCAATCGAAATGGAAGGAAAGTATTTCTTGATAATTTTAACCGCACTTTTAATATAGTCAGGTGTAGCAATATTACGCGCGCTTCCTGTTAACACAAGAATATGCCTCATTCCGCTTTTGGCTATTTCAACAGCTTCTCTTTCTATTTCTTCAAAAGTTAATTGTTTTCTCTCAATATTATTTTTCTCTTTAAAACCACAATAAAGACATTGATTATTACAATAATTTGAAATGTACATTGGCGTATAAAGTTGTATTGTCTTACCGAACTGCTTAATAGTTGTATGTTGAGCTTTTTGAGCTAAATCTTCCAAATGTTTTTCTGCTAAAGGTGAAAGTAGCATTAAGAATTCTAATTCAGACATATTTCTACTGCAAATTGCACTATCTATATCGTATGAATGAAGATTATTGAAAAAATTTTCATAACCAAAACTTTTAAACTGTTTTATCGTGTCATAAAATTTTGAAATCATTTTGCTCCCAATTGGATATTCATTTTTTGGTTCCGATATGTCCTGTCCATTAATTATATAAAAAATCTGTCAGTGGTGATGATGCTTTTGCATATTCAGATGTTTTTCCAAGCCCTGCCAGGTATGCTTCTCTCCCTGCTTTTACAGCTCTGGAAAAAGCTTTTGCCATTAAAACAGGATTATTAGCGCTGGCTATAGCAGTGTTTAAGAGACATGCTGCAGCTCCCATCTCCATAGCTTTACAGGCATCAGAAGGTTTTCCTATTCCGGCATCAACAATGATAGGTAGGGTTATCTCATCGATTAATATTTCTATCAGGCCTTCAGTCATTAATCCTTTATTGGTACCTATAGGAGCGGCAAGGGGCATCACTGCTGCGGCTCCGGCATCAACCAGACCCCGTGCAATCATTAGATCTGGACTGATATATGGCAGGACTGTAAAACCTCGATTTGCCAATACTTCAGTAGCTTTAATGGTTTCATAGTTGTCTGGAAGTAAATATTTATTGTCATTAATGACTTCTATTTTAATCCAATTTCCGCAGCCTGATGCTCTGGACATTTCTGCTATTCTTATAGCTTCATCTGCATTTCTGGCTCCGGATGTATTTGGAAGAAGCCGAATATTGTCTGGAATATGGTTGAGTATGTTATTGTCTGATGAATCGAAATCTACTCGACGTAGTGCTACTGTAATTACTTCACATCCGGATGCTTTAATTATATCCGGGATAATACTGTCAACTGAATATTTACCCGATCCGGTAAACAGCCTGTTTGTAATATAGTCATTTCCTATTTTGAGCTTATCTGACATACCTGATCCTTTATTAGATTTTTTTGTTGTAAATGCTGTTTTGTTCAATCATAAATCAACAATCATAAATCATAAATATTTTCATCCTCCGCCTACAAACCTTAGTATTTCTATTTTATCTTTTTCATGTATTAGTGATCTATATTCATTTTTTTTTAAAATTTTCCCGTTGATTTCGACGATAATTGTCTCCGGTAAAAGTTTCTTACTTTTAATTAGATCCATTAGGATAGCTGAATTCGGAACTGTTTCAGTTTGTCCGTTTAAGTAAATTGTCATTTTTTATTCTCTTGCTAATTCTTTGCTATGTGAATTTATTAGTTTAATTATTGTATAAATAATAGGTGTGACCCCTATGTTCATCTGAAAGCAAAAAAAAGGCCTGCTCCGAATGGAACAGGCTCTTGAAAATAGTAAATATTTATAAACCAGCTTCCCTCCGGCAGCATTATCTGCGTCAGGTTCAAAGGGTCAGGTCATAAACCTTCTCAGCCCTCTAAGCTAGTATTTGCGCTTAGTTATTAACGGTGTCTATACAATGTTACATTCATTTTTCAAACATAACTGAAAAAATCAAAACACCTTTGGTATACCGTTTTTATAGGGGCTCCCCCAGCTAAACAAGTTTTTAAAGAACATAAATCAAAGTTAATATATAGGATTTAATTTTTAATATATTGATAACCAACAAGGTTAATCAGCATAACAAACTAAAAAGACAAAAACAAGATTTATCTTGATTAACTACGAATATATTTGAAATATATATTATGTCAAACAGTAATAGCTGGAATTTTTAAATATAATATTTTGGGAGAAAAATATTGTGCGTTGAAGAATGTTATGAAATATGCGATGTCAATCAGGCTTGTTATCTTTATTCCTCTGAATGTTTTTCTACCAATTTTATTATATGCTCTCTTATATTTCTTGCAAAAATTTGAGAAGCATATAATACAAAGTATGCAGATATTACACCAACAAATGCTCCTGCAATGATGTCGCTTGGGAAATGGAAGTTGCAACCTAATAAGCCAACAATTACAATAGTACAGCAGAGAACCGATAACCATCGCAATCGCGGAATCATTATCCATAGAACTGTCATAACAGCAAATATTACAGCCGAGTGACCCGAAGGAAAAGAATCATACGCTGAGCCGGAATGAAAGAAATTAAAACCATACGCATCATTTTTTATTAGTGA
>CAZGAI010000441.1:0-3520 GCA_964523175.1 uncultured Victivallales bacterium
ATTAATATTTGATGCCTGTACAGCTAAATCAGCATTAATAAAACTGTTAGAATAGTAAAATGACAGTAATTGAAAAGAACAGATTATTAAGAAGAGTATAATTAAAATTATACATATACTTTTCATGTAAATATTTTTATTAAACAGCCATATTGTAAGAACTGCGGCAACTAGAAATTCTGCATTAAAATAAGCAAAGCAGTAAATTCCAAAAACTATATTTTTTTTATAAATGTCGAAGCTTATAAACTCATAAAAATATAGATAAAAACTTAGTTGGAGCACCGCAAAAAAGAAGAAAAATAGTATTACTCTTATATTTTGAATTCCAAGTATTTTTTTTATTCTATCAAACATATCTTATTGAATAACTCCTCTGAAACCAAACTCTAGATTCTCTAAATTCGTGGTACGTCATCCACCCCTTTTGTTCCCCTCCCGGGAGGGGATTAAGGGGTGGGTTGTTCAGCGTTCCGCATTATTTAATTATAAGAGGAAGACTTTTGGGTATAATTCTGATATTGACTTCAGAAAATCTGTCTTTAAAGTCTCCATCCAATTCAACAGGGATAGGGATACTGGAATTAATCTTTATGTCAGAACCCTGAATATACTTAACTCCCTTTAAATTCGTCACTTTAGATAGTTTAATAACAACTGCATATTTTATCAACGCAAATAAGCTGATTTTTGGTAACATAATGACATCAAGTTTGCCTGTAGTAATTCCTGCTTTATATGCCAATTTAAATAATCCGGCATAATTGCGCACATTTGATACTATTACAGTCGGGCTTTTTCCAACATTTTTCCCGTCAATAGTAACACTAAGTTCATTATTTGAAAATGAATGTATAGCTCTAAAAATAGGAAAGATATAACTGAGGTTACTTATTGTAGTTTTTCTAATTTTCTTTACTTCTTCAGTTACAACTGCATCAAAGCCGGCTCCTGCCAGCATAAGAAATTTTGATTCGTTCAAAAGACCGTAATCAGCCTGAACCATGTTTCCTTTTATTAGAATTTCTACAATTGAATTAATACTCTTTGGTAGTTGAAGATCTCTTCCCAGCAAATTTGCATTCCCAGTGGGCAACAGCATAATAGGTATTGAGAAATTATCTGGGATACCGTTAATAATTTCATTAACAGTGCCATCTCCACCGACAATAACCAACCTTTCAAAATCATGCGCGATCTCAGATATATAATTCTTTCCGTCTCCGGCAAACTTTGTTAAATATACAGAAACCTCGTGCTTTTGCTTATTAAGCACATCAGCAAGCTTATTTATCTTCTTTTTTGAAGTACCTTTCCCTGAGACGGGATTTCCTATTATTAATATTTTCATAGAATATTGTTTCTAAAATAATTTTCCGCGTGTCACACACACCTACGGGTCTTATTGTTTTTTGTTCAGTTTTAATATTTTTTCAAGTTCATTGAACATTCTTTGAAGTTGCTTATCTGATTTCAATTCTACCTCAAATTTGTATCTTGCTGTATTAAAGCCACTGATTTTTAATCCAAATCGCTTTGCCAGTACTGAAACAGTGCTGTTTTTCCTACAGAACTTACCCGATAATACCATAGCCAGATTTCTGGCATGAGAGTTCCGACCTTTCCTATTGGTTATTTGTTCAGCATCAAGATTGAAATAAGTGGAGACAACATCAACAATATCTTCTATGGAAAATGCATTTATTTTCGATAGAGTCGGTTGTTCCCGCTCATCAATATCGGACAAATCTTTAATAAGATACTTCTTTATAATTTTATCTTTAAATGAATCTGAACCGATTATGCTGTTAATTTTACATGGTTTTATTTTTTCTAAATTGTCAGTCAACAATCCTTCTTCTACATAATCCCTGTAATTTTCAACTTTTTCTGCTGCTGATTTACCCCAGCCGGAAAGAACAAAACTGCGGTTTAGCCATTCTGGTTTCCTGTCTATTCCTATATAACTGCGAAAGCTTGACCA
The DNA here is from genome assembly GCA_964523175.1 of uncultured Victivallales bacterium. Classification (GTDB taxonomy): domain Bacteria; phylum Verrucomicrobiota; class Lentisphaeria; order Victivallales; family GWF2-38-69. Next base: position 1,985 of record CAZGAI010000441.1, read on the forward strand.
CTTGTAATTGTGGAGATATTTTTTCAAGGTTAGTAACGGCACTCTCTCAAAATTTTTAGTCTTCACGGGATTCAAATGAATATAACGGGAAAGATCATTATTATAAAGCTTGCTCTCTACAAGCTGAGCTTTGTACCGTCCTTGAAACAAATGACCAGGCTTATTGTATCTATGATTCATCGAAATAGTAAATGAGGTTGAAAATGACTGCATAAATTTACTAAGGTTAGGATGTTTAGTTGTTAGGTGAAGATGAAAATGATTAGACATAAGACAATAACAGTGAATAACAACATCATATAATTCAGTATATTCTGAAAGCTTTTCAAGAAAAAGCAGATAATCTTCATCACTAAAGAAAATCTGTTCTTTTCTGTTACCACGATTTATTATATGATAACAGGCATTGGAGTATTCTATTCGTAAAGGCCGTGCCATTCTTATCTCCTCATTTGGCTGATACATAAAAAATATAAACAGTTACTTAGTCTATTTCAAGATCTAAACCAAACTAAAAAACATTAAAACGTAGGTGTGACCCCCAACGATCAAAAAACATTAAAACGTAGGTGTGACCCCCAACGATCCCATGACCCCCAACGATCCCATGACCCCCAACGATCCCAAACTAAAAAACATTAAAACGTAGGTGTGACCCCCAACGATCCAAACGATCCATAACTATTACAAAAGTATCGGTATTTTACGTTTATGTAATATGTTGTTAACTTAAATGTAATAGTTTAAATGTATATATTGCCGGGATTTTGCATCTAAAGTTTGTTGTTGTCTGTTAAGTAGTAAAGACTTTAAAAGTTGATTTATTTTTTAAATGATAAATGAAAGGGATTTAAAATGAGTAATAAAGTTATAGTTTTTAATACTGATGAAGTTAGCATGAACAGAGACACAGCTTTAGGAATCATATATGAGTTAAATATATCTTCATTCGAAAGAACATTAAAGAAAATAAAGCAACAGAAGGACAACTGGATAATGGTTGATTATGACTGCAAAGACAACCTGTTACTTACTTCAAGGAATCCTAAAGTTGGAACGCTATCTGAATCATACTTAAAAGAATACATAATAAAAAACTATAGAAGGAGGCTTTGGGCCAAAAATCATTAAACGGTAAATTCTTAAATTATCGGTTTAATTTCAGAACCGCTTTTACTTATATAAACACATAGCAAAACAAACAAATGAAAAAGTCAAACATCTGTATAAAAAAATATGCCTGTTTACTTGTTAGTTCAAGTATGTTTAGGTCTGGCAGAAAGGATTAAATGATCAGCAAAAATATAATAAATTTTAACCAGTTGAGAAAAACCGACATACCGTATAATTTTGTAGAGAAACACAACGGCAGATGGAACCATGAAGACTGGCTGGCGTTTTTAGAGCAAATTAAGAAAGCCGGATACAACCCAATAGATTTAAATAAAGTCTGTTCGCTTCTGGAATTATTAAAAAATGAATTTCAGACCTCACACCTTCTAAATAAAAAGTACAAGTAAAACTCCCCCCAGTAAC
>CAZGAI010000442.1:0-3519 GCA_964523175.1 uncultured Victivallales bacterium
CGACATTGAAAATTTTTGGAAAATCCATACAGAAAACTTCTAAGATATCTGAAGTCAGTGAAGAGTTTAGAAAAGCAACAATAAAAACGTTGAAGGTTGCTTTTATTTCTTCACTTTGCCTAGAACTGATTGCCACGCTTAGTACAGCTGTTTTAGCAGTGTCTGTCGGTCTCAGGCTTTTATTTGGATATCTCGGATATCAAGAGGCTCTTTTTATTTTAATCATTGCTCCTGAATTTTATGCTCCGCTTAGAAGTTTGGGGGCAAGTTTTCATTCAGGTATGGAAGGAACTAGTTCCGGTAAAAGAATTTTTAATATCTTAGAAACCGATAAATGTGGAGATTCAGTAAAACAAACAAAAAAACAACCCGGAAATATCGAAAATGGCCTAATTAAATATTGTAATGTTATATTCAGCTATGAAGGTGTGAACTCTAAAGCTGTTGACAATATATCCTTAGAAATTTCACCTGGAGAAAAAATAGCTTTCGTTGGTGAAACAGGTTCTGGGAAGACCAGTATCATAAAGCTACTGATGGGATTTATAGCTCCAGAATATGGTAATATTATTATTGGAGATAATAAATTATCAGAAATTGATATAGATTTCTGGAGATCTAAAATCTCATGGATTCCGCAGAATCCATATCTATTCAACTGTAGTATTAAGGAAAATATCTGTCTTGGGTTACAGCAGAATAATTTCAGTCAGGGTTTGCTCAAAAAAGCTGCGGAAATAGCCGAGATTGATAAATATATCCAAACGCTTGAAAATGGTTATGATACACCAATTGGAGAAAGAGGAATAAGACTTAGTGGCGGGCAGGCGCAGCGTATTGCAATTGCAAGAGCTGTTATTAAAGATGCCCCAATATTAATTATGGATGAACCAACATCTAATATTGATTCAATCTATGAAGAATATATTATGAAAAATCTGAATGTATGGTCACAAAATAAAACAGTAATAACTGTAGCTCATAGGATGAAAACTATTCAAAACGCAGACAGAATTATTTCTATTAAAAATGGATGCATAGATGATTATTAGGCTATTAAAACAGAGTTCAAGGTATACATGGTGGATAGTGCTGGGCCTCTTTCTATCTTTTTTAACAATTGCTGCCGGTATTGGATTAATGACAACAGCAGCATTTCTTATCACATTATGTGCAATTGCAGTACCTATAGGCCAGTTACAGATAGCAATTGCCGGTGTAAGATTATTTGGTACAGTAAGAGGAGTATTCAGGTATTTAGAGAGGCTTACTTCGCACAATGTTACTTTTAAGTTATTAAAACAGTATAGGGTATGGTTCTATAAAAAAATAGAACCGCTTGCACCGGCTGGATTAATGTCATTTAGTTCGGGAGATCTATTACGTAGGCTTGTTTCAGATGTTGAAAATCTTGAAAACCTTTATATTAAGCTGATTCTTCCTCCTATATCACTGATGTTAATAATAATAATGATGTTTGTTTTTTTATGTTTCTTTGATATCCATGTCGCTTTTATTGTTGCTGCATCTCTTTTTATTTCAGGATATGTTGTTTCATATATTACTTATCTAATTACAAAATTCTACAGCTCTGAAGTGACTGTTTTGAAATCTGAAATCACTGTCATGAGCCTTGATATTATACAGGGGAATTCAGATTTGGCAGCTTTTAACCAGGTAGATATATTTCAGAAAAGATTTCAAAAGCTTAGTAGAAAATTATTGAATAGACAAAAAAAAATATCGTTAATTAATTCTTTCAACGTTTCATTGATCAGCCTTATAATGAATTTTACTGTTTTTGGAGCTGTTATCTTAATTATTCCAGGTATGAACGGAGGGGTATCTGATGGGATAACTGCTTCTGTAGTAGTGCTTGGGATAATGGCATCATTTGAAGCTGTTTTTCCATTGCCTCAGGCTTTTCAGCAATTGGGGTCTATATTAAAGTCAGCGAAACGTGTATTTGAACTGATTGACTCAACCCCCTCGACTGTAGAACCGTCGCAGAAACGGGAGGCCGAAAATGAGTTATTACTTACTCGCAATAAAATAATTGTACCTAACAGCATCTCTCTTGATAAAGTTAATTTTAAATATAATAAAAAAGAGAAGTTTGGTCTTCGTAATATCAGTTTTGCAGTAAAGCATAATGATAAAGTAGCAATTGTCGGACCAAGCGGATCAGGGAAAAGTTCTATTGTCAATTTACTGATGAGGTTTTGGGATTATGATTTTGGTTCTATCAAAATTGGCGATATTGGTCTGAAAAATTTTAAACAATCTGATATGGCAGAATATATTTCTGTTTGTGATCAAAAAATTTATCTGTTTAATGATACAATCGTTAATAACCTTAGGCTGGCAAATGCATCTGCAACCGAAGATGATATTATTAATGCATTAAAAATTGCGGAAGCGTATGATTTTGTAAACAAGCTCCCAAAAGGTTTAGATACTTCGGCCGGAGAACATGGAATAAAGTTAAGCGGGGGTGAACTGCGCAGGCTTGGTATTGCAAGGGCTTTGCTGTCCAAAGCACCTATCCTGATATTTGACGAGCCTAATGCAGACTTAGATTTTTCTACTGGAAACAGAATAATCGAAAAATTAACTTCTCTAGAAAATAGAACTGTTATTTTAATAACACATGTTTTTACAGAACAATTTAAAGATCTTGATAATATTTATGTACTGAATAAAGGTAAAGTTGTTGAAAAAGGGAAACATAAAGAACTAATGGATTTGAAAGGAAGTCTATATAAAAATATGTTAGATATTCAAGTAAACTTAATTTAATATATAATGATGGTCATACTGCTCTGCTCAGCCTGTAATTAATTTAGCAAGTTTAAAAATCAACAATGAAAAGCACTAATATCTTTATCAGATGAGAAATTTAGTAACTAATATTTCTGTAAATTATTCTGATGATTGTCACAATTCGTGGACAAAAAAAGTAGTTTCAACAGAGAAAAATTATGAATAAAAATATATGGTATTATTGGATTCTTGCTGCACGTCCAAAGACGTTAACTGCTTCAGTAGCTCCGGTCTTAATAGGTACAGTCATGGCTTATAAAGCGGGTAGTGTACACATTTTTATAACAGCTATAACTTTGCTGGCGGCATTAGCTATTCAGATTGGAACTAATTTTGCTAATGATTATTTTGATTTTAAAAATGGAGCCGACACAATTGATCGTTTAGGACCTGCAAGAATGACGCAAAACGGTTTTATAAAACCTCATCAAATGAGAAATGCGTTTGTCTTAAGCTTTGCAATAGCTGTTATCCTGGGATTCTTATTATTGTTGAGAGGAGAATGGCCTATTTTCTGGATAGGTATTTTCTCAATAATATGTGGAATTTTATATACTGGTGGTCCCTATCCATTTGGATATCATGGATTTGGTGATATTTTGGTCCTTATTTTTTTTGGCCCTGTTGCGGTTGGAGGTACATATTACCTACAAACACTAAACATCAATTTTAATGTTATTTTAGTAGGTTTTGCTC
>CAZGAI010000443.1:0-3512 GCA_964523175.1 uncultured Victivallales bacterium
CATACAGCAATAATAAAACAATAGAACCCAATTAGAAATTTAGAGCTTCTCTTCATTTATACTTTCCTCTGGCAATAGAACACTATATTACTAAAATAGCCTTCATATTCCAATTTTACATTATAATGTTGCAAGTAGGTTAATAAACTTATTTAAATAGATTGATAATACAAGGGTATATTTAATTAGTAATAAATATTTTAGGAGAAAAGGTTATTGAGGGTTTATAATTATCTTGAAAAAATTACAATATTCTATATAATCAATTATTAACACTTGCCTTTAAAGTAATTTGCTGTAAAAAATAGTTTTTTAATACTATCGGAGAAAAATTATGAAATTGATTATAGGTTTACTAATTGTTTGTCTATCAGTGTCCTGCGCTTCTGACCAGGAAAACAAAGATAAAAAACAGGTATCAAAACCTTCTACAAGAGTTCAGGGCAGAAAGCATGAATCAAAAGAAGCTACACTTAAAGCAATGGAATTTAAAGCCAGAACTCTAAATCAGCCTAGAAGCTTAAAAAGAACACAACCAGATTAAGATAAAGTATCAGGGACATTGACAAAAAATCAGATAACTCTCATCGTAGCTGACAAGGGACACATATAAAAACGCCATAGGAACTTACATAGACGTTTTTAATATGACTGACAAATACCGTTTCCATCATTGAGATATAGCAATATCTGCTATAATAGTAAGATAGTTTTGCCCGCATACTATAACACCCCATGCTGTACCCTGTTCCTGTCTAATATTAACAAGTTCATATTTGGTTCTATCAGCTTTAGGAATACCTGCATTATTCCATAGGTCATCAACTGCTTCATTATAGCTCGGTCTTGATATTTTTATAACTAAAAGTAATTTCCAGCCGTAACTGCTCCCTGAAATGTTGCTTTTGTAAACTTTAACGCTTCGATTTGTTTCAAAAGAAACAGGATTTACAACTTCAGGTTGATTTTGTGCACGTCTTGCATATGTAATAGACGGTAACACTGCAATGCTGAGTAATGATACGCAAAGAGCTGAAACGGCTACTTTTTTACAAATAGATTTAATTCCCATACAATATTCTCCTTAACCATTATTTTAGGTGAAATAAAAAAATACTTTGTCATTTATTCTTCCGCATAGAGGTAATAATAACATTTATAATATTTCATTTTTTATCAAAATGTCTATTGCTTAACAAAAATTAATTATTCTTTTTTACAGAGGAAAGACATATAACAGAAATTTAAATTCTTCTTCGATTGGATTATTTAGAACAGAAGAACTAGTTTTAATTATCAGATTATAATTTTCTCAAAATTATAATGCCTTTTAAGAGTTCAAACAGGCTACGTAATTTTTTCTTATTTCTATTCGTCATAGGGGGTATGGTTTGTCACCGCAAATTGAAGAACTATCCGGTAATAATATTAAAACATTAGTTCTTAAGTTTTCCATTCCTGCAATATTATCACTACTTATTCAATCTTTTTATAATATTATAGACACGGTTTATGTTGGACACGGAATAGGCAGCCTTGGTATTGCTGCAATGACAATAGTATATCCTATTCAATTGTTAATGCTTGCTATAGCTATTCTTATAGCTGTCGGCGGCGGCGCGTTAATATCGATATCTCTAGGCAAAAGGGACTTCGAACAGGCAAATAAAATTGCAGGAAATGTAATTATTACAATATTTACCATAGGCCTATTTTTAACTGTATTTTCATTAATTTATATTGAACCCATAATTATTTTCTTTGGTGCAAGCCCAAGAATGTTTCCCTTGGTTAAAAATTATATGATAGTGGCATTTTCATGCATGAATGTCACTTTGCTTCTTCAGGGAATTTTCCCTCTTCTAAGGGCTGAAGGAAAACTTAAAATAATAATGGTAACAACTATTATTTCTGTTGTACTTAATATAATTCTTGCACCTATTTTTCTATTTCAGTTTGAAATGGGGATGTGGGGAGTGAGTGTAGCAACACAGTCTTCTAAACTGATAGCATTAATTATTGTCATTTTCTACTACATAACAGGTAAAACTGTTATTCAGACCAAATTGAAGCATTTTATACCCGACTTTAAACTTATATTGAAATCTGTACTTCTTGGTATGAGTTCGTTTTTACGAGCCGGCGGAGCCGCACTGACCAATATTTTAATTAATTATATTGCAGGGAAATACGGCGGGCCGGAGGGAATTGCTGCATTTGGACTGGCATACAGAATTATAATTTTTCTTTTTATGCCTATTCTTGGATTCATTCAGGGCAGTCAACCAATTATAGGATTTAATCTGGGTGCTGGTAGAAAATACAATATAAAAAAGACTCTTAACTTTACAATGACAGTAAGTGTATGTTTATCGATTCTATTTCTATTATTAGTAATTATTTTTGTTCATGATATCGTACAGCTGTTTGGCAATAACCCCATGATAATTAGTGATACTCCAAAGTATCTGATATGGTTGACGGCTGCCTTACCTCTGATTGCATATCAGGCTATTATATCCGGATACCTACAGGCTGTAGGTAAAATTCTTGCATCAAATGTTGTAACTGTGCTCAGACAGTTCCTGTTTTTTATCCCTTTGATGCTTATATTGTCTTATTTTTATAAAATGAATGGCTTAACTGCTTCATATTTTGTAAGCAATTTTATAACTTTTGCTATCTTGTTTATATGGATAAAAAAAGAAAAAAAAGATTTTTTATCTAAATAAAATACATCTAAAATTTCAAATATGAATAAATTACTTAAAACTTCTTTTAATATCTTTCATAAAGCAGATCCTACAAACGAAGCGTTGGTAAATGCAGTCAAGTTTACAGTTCCATGCATAGTTGGTGCTATTTGCTGGAGCTTTTTTAATAGACCATTTACTTTTTTTATATCATTTGTTCCTGCAGTTTCTTTCTTTACCATTATACCATATTCAACATATAAAGATAAGTTTTTAAGTTTAACATCTTTTTTGTTATTTATGGCAATTCTTCAGATGATTATAGCAGTTTTTTATAGCCACCATATAATAATGATGATTTTATTATTCATAGCTATTTTTTTAGCTGTAGCAAACACTAAATATAAATATTCAATAATTTTTGCTGTTCTATGGGCTGTAATCTATATGGTTTTTCCCCAGGGGGCAAATAATGGAATTATCAGAACTATCGAGATTGTATGCATTGCGGCTATTGTAGTTATCCTTATCTTTATATATGAATATTTTTTTTCAATTCTTATTCTACGCTCAAGCATTGTATACCTTACTGAAATTATTACTGATGCCATTGATCTAGTTACAGCACCTGAAAAAGAAAGAACCGAAATAAATCTGATGAAAAAATATATTTTCAATAGCCCAATAAGCTTTAGACCGGAAGCAGCAGTTGAAAAAATATATTTAGAAAAAACAGATAAAATTGAACATAGAATGCTGATAAAAATGATTAATAAAGGAAAGATTATAAACAAAGAGGAATTCTATTTCAGGAAAAAC
>CAZGAI010000444.1:0-3510 GCA_964523175.1 uncultured Victivallales bacterium
CAAAAGAAGACCTCACCAAAGTAGGTGAAAAAGTCACTGAAGCTTTGCGTACAGGTGAAGCAATGGTGGATATGGGCGAAGCATTTGATATTGCAGGCCTTGATGAAGTAGAAACCAGTAAATAATATTCAATAGTTTCAATAATACTTTTATTATCATCCAATCCGGATGATAATAATTTTACTCAAAAAATTAACAGGAGATTTAAATCCCAATGAATAGTTTATCATTATTAGGCGAAGTAGCAGCCGGTGGAGCTGGAGGTATCAAAGGCCTTCTCGTAAGTTTCGGTCCTTTCATTCTGATCATCATCGTTATGTATTTCCTTCTTTTCCGTTCACAGCAGAAAAAAGCAAAACAACGTCGCCTTATGCTTGACGCAGTCAGATCCGGTGATAAAGTTGTAACTGCCGGTGGTATTATCGGAACAGTTTCATCTGTTAAAGAAAAAACACTTTCACTTAAAATAGCAGAAAATGTAAAAGTTGAAGTTAACCGTGCTTCAATCAGTGGCGTTCTGGACAAAGCACCAGCATAACACTGTAATTTTCTGAATAGTTCAGATGTTTTTCTACTGCTCTACACCCTGTGGAGCAGTATAGATATACTTAAAAGTCAAAATCGCGGTTTTATCGACTGCTTTTGAATAATTAACCACTAACCAATAACTGCAGGGTACCGCTTCACTCCTGCCGGGAATAATAATTTAATGAACCAAAAACCAGTAATGCCGAGATTAATTTTAGTCATTATCATTCTTGCTGTTTTCGGCTGGTCAATGTTCCCTCTTCAACCGCTCGATTTTTACACTACGCTTCAAAGCGTTACAAACAATAGTCCACAGGTTGAACGGGTCATAAAACTTGCCAAGAAAAAACAGGTAGAAGATAAAAACCTTTACCCCCAAATGGCCATAGATCAGGCCGCAGAGGAACTGAATGTCAGCCTCGCCAAATATGTAGAAATCCCTAATGTTGTAACTAACCAGGATGTATTGAGAATTGTCCGTTCCAAATCTGCAAGCTCAATTAAACTTGGTCTTGACCTTAACGGCGGAACTGAATTTGATGTCAGTGTTATTCCAAATAAGCCTAAAAAGGGTGAAGAAAAAGCTGAACAGGTACCTCTAAATCAGCTCCGTAACAGAGTTATGGAGATTTTAAGAAACAGAATAAACAAGTCTGGTCTTGTTGAACCGGAAATTGCTGCAGAAGGTACCAGTCGAATAGCTTTAAAAATACCTGTTTCTACAGAAACTCAGAAAAAAGAATATAAAAGACTGATAAAAATGTCTGCACAGCTGGAGTTTCGCTTAATTGCAGAAAAAAACACACAGCTAGTATCCGAATATAATGCTGACCCGGAGCACTTCATTCCTCCTGTCGGATATGAAAAGATGAAACTGGTCCAATCCAGCAAAAACGGCAAAAAAACAGTTCAAACATGTTTTGTTCAAATACACCCTGAAATGAGCGGTGTAAATATTTCTGATGCCAGAGTAGTTATGACTGAATTCGGACAGCGGCAAATAATGCTTGAGTTCAACACTGCTGGAGCTAAACGTTTTGGTAAAGTAACTGAAAAAAATGTTGGAAGACGTCTAGGTATTGTACTTGACGGAACTCTGTATTCCGCACCTGTCATTCAGCAGGCAATCTTTGGTGGAAATGCCTCAATTTCCGGTGATTTTTCGCAGGAAGAAGCAGATAACGTTTCTACCGCTCTTGTCTGCGGTAACCTCCCGGCTACAATTAAAATTGACTCTATTTTTGATACAGCTCCGACTCTCGGAAGAGAGGCTGTTCAAAGCGGTAAAATGGCAGGTATTATCGGCCTGATATTTGTGGCTCTATTCATGCTTATTTATTATCTAAGGGCAGGTCTTATTGCAAATATAGCTTTGGTAGCCAATGTAATACTAATCATTGGAGCAATGGCCTCCCTCGGTGCGACATTAACACTTCCCGGTATAGCAGGTATTATTTTGACAATAGGAATGGCTGTTGATGCCAATGTACTGATTTATGAAAGAATTCGAGAGGAGCTGGATTCAAATAAGACACTCTACAACGCTATTGATATTGGGTATAAACGCGCGTTTATAACAATTTTTGACTCTAATTTGACAACACTGATTGTCGCGCTTGTCCTCTATTGGCAGGGTTCAGGCCCGGTTAGAGGCTTTGGAGCTACATTGAGTATCGGTATCGTATGTAGTATGTTTACTGCACTATTTGTTACCAGACTTATCTTTGATATATTCATAAAATATTTCAAGATGAAAAAACTGCGAATGATGAGGTTTTTAACTAATACAAAAATACAGTTTCTTAAGCGTTGGAAAATATCAATTGCAATATCTCTAATAATGCTTATTGCATCTGTTGCAGTATTTACTTTTAAAGATAGCAGAATTCTGGGTGTAGATTTTACAGGCGGATCTCAGCTTGTTTATAACTATAAAAATTATGTATCACAGGGCGAAGTAGCTAAAGTGTTGAGTAAAGAAGGCTATGATACAAGTGTTTCTTATAAATCTTCACCAGTTGAAGGAAATCAACTAAATGTGGTCATCAGCAGTCAGAAAGGGGAGAAATCATCCGAAGGAGAATTAGTAACTGTAGCAGGAATTTTAAACAAGAACTTCCCGAATGCGGATTATAAAGGTATACAGGAAACAACAATCGGAGGACTTGTCGGCAGTCAATTTGCTACATCAGCAATTGTAGCAATACTTCTTGCATTTATCGGTATAATAGTATATGTATCTCTAAGATTTGAGATGTCATACGCCGGTGCAGCAATTGTAGCCCTTCTACATGATGTTATTATTGGAACCGGTGTACTGGTGCTGTGTGACAGGCAAATATCATTAACGGTAATTGCTGCAATACTTACCGTTGTAGGTTACTCTGTAAATGATACTATAATTGTTTTTGACCGGGTTAGAGAGAATCTAAAACTCGAGAAAAATATGAAATACGGAGAAATAATAGATCTTAGTATTAACCAGACTCTAAGCCGAACAATTATTACATCATTCCTGACTTTTATTGTTGTATTAGCACTGTTCCTCTATGGTGGTGTCGCAATCAATGATTTTGCTCTTGTAATGCTTGTAGGTATTATAGTTGGTACATACTCATCGATTTTTGTAGCCTCTCCTCTTGTAGCTTTCTGGCATAAAAGTAGAATCGGCATCAAAGAATAGTTGTATTTATGATCGTTGATTTATAATTTTGGATTGAAATAAACCAAACAATAATCACCGATCGTAGGGGCAGACCTATGTGTCTGCCCTTTCTCTATAATAATCTGTGATTGTAAATAGCTGTTTTTTTATTTAACTCTGAGGAAACATCTATAATAAACAAATTGGTATATCACCAGCTGAGCTGGTGGACTCGTGTTAGTTTGACTTTTTCATAAATATGTAGAAATGTCTCCTAAGGAATTTATTTTGCAAGACAATAACAATATGTTGGATTTTTTTGCGTCCTCAATATCCGG
>CAZGAI010000445.1:0-3507 GCA_964523175.1 uncultured Victivallales bacterium
AAAGCATACCAGTTCTATGTTCGTTACAGGCCCCAAAGTAGTAAAAACTGTAACAAACGAAGATGTTGATTTTGAAACACTTGGCGGCGCAGTTATTAGTTCCACAAAAAGCGGTAATGCTCATTTTGCAACTGAAGATGAAAAAGATGCTTTTCGCACTATAAAAAAATTGTTGAGCTTCTTACCTCAGAACAATACTTCAAAAGCTCCAGTGCACCCATGCAATGATCCCAAGAATAGAGAGGAAGCTAATTTAGATTCAATAATACCAAACAACTCCCATGTACCATATTGTATACAGGAAATCATATCAGAAGTTGTTGATCATGGTGATTTCTTTGAAGTCCATAAATTATATGCACCTAATATAATTGTAGGATTTGCAAGACTAAACGGAAAGAGTGTAGGGATAGTAGCAAATCAGCCGAACTTCCTTGCGGGTGTACTCGATATTAATGCATCAAGAAAAGCCGCTAGATTTGTTAGGTTCTGTGATTCATTCAATATCCCATTGGTTACATTTGTAGATGTTCCCGGTTTTCTTCCAGGAACAACACAGGAATATGCAGGAATTATTACACATGGAGCAAAACTGCTTTATGCTTATTCTGAAGCAACTGTACCTAAAGTATCTGTAATCATCAGAAAAGCTTATGGTGGTGCTTATATCGTTATGAGCTCAAAGCATATTGCCGGAGACATAAACTACGCATGGCCTACAGCCGAAATAGCTGTTATGGGCGCAAAAGGAGCAGCAGAAATTATCTTCAGAAAAGAAATTAAAGATGCTGAGAATCATGATAAAATATTAGCTGAAAAAATTGAATTCTACCAGAATGAATTCGAAAATCCTTATCAGGCAGCAAAAAGAGGTTATATTGACGATGTCATAATACCTTCACAGACAAGAAGTAAACTGATCACAGCTCTTGAAATACTTGAAACAAAGAAGAAAGCCAGAGCTCCTAGAAAACATGGCAATATTCCTTTATAGGAATATTTTTTCTTAATATTTTCGTTACAAAATAATAAAGTAAACTTAACTGATATAACAGGTTCATATATGAAAAAGAAAATCGGTTTTATGGATACATCTTTCAGGGATGGATTCCAATCGTGTTTTGGCGCCCGTGTTAAAACATTGGACTTTATACCGGCTCTTGAGGCGGCGGTGGCTGCTGGAACAACTAACTTTGAAATTGGTGGTGGCGCTCGCTTCCAAAGCCTCTATTTCTACTGCCAGGAAGACGCATTTGACATGATGGACAAATGCCGCGAAGTTGTAGGCCCGGACATAAATTTACAGACCCTCGCCAGAGGCGCAAACGTAGTAGGACTCGTATCTCAATCGCGTGATATAATTGACCTGCATGCAAAGCTTTTCAAAAAGCATGGTGTTTCTACAATAAGAAACTTTGATGCTTTGAATGATATACGGAACTTGGAATATTCAGGTGCCAGAATTCATAAACATGGTTTAAAACATCAGGTAGTTGTAACTTTAATGGCACTACCTCCGGGTATTGACACAGGATATGCGCATTCATCTAAATTTTATATAGACCGTATACAGCAGATTCTTGATGCCGAAATACCGTTTGACAGTGTCTGCTTTAAAGACGCATCAGGGACCTGTACTCCAAAAACGGTTTTTGAAACTGTCTCAGGTGCAAGAAAGATCCTTCCAGAAGGAACTATTATTCAATTCCATACACATGATACTGCTGGTATGGCTATCACATGCAATATGGCGGCTATTGAAGCTGGTGCAGATATTATTGATTTGTCAATGCAGCCATGCAGCGGCGGTACTGGCCAATGTGATATATTGACTATGTGGCACAATTTAAAAGGCACAGACTTTACTCTCGATATTGACTATAAAAAGATAATGAAAGCAGAGGAAGTATTTTTACACCAGATGGAAGAATACTATCTACCACCTGAAGCCCAGTCAATCAACCCATTCATTACATTTTCTCCAATGCCTGGCGGGGCACTGACAGCAAATACGCAAATGATGAGAGATAATAACTGTATGCACCTTTTTCCAAAAGTAATTAAAGAGATGGAAAATGTTGTTGCAAGAGGTGGATACGGCACATCTGTCACACCAGTTTCACAATTTTATTTTCAACAGGCATTTGCGAATGTTACACAGGGTAGCTGGAAAAAAGTAACAGACAGTTACGGCAAAATGGTGCTTGGCTATTTCGGTCGTACACCTGCCACTCCTGACCCGGAAATCATCAAACTTGCCTCACAGCAGCTTGGATTGGAGCAAACTGAGGAAAATGTTCACGACCTTAATGACAGAAACCCTCAACTAGGTATTGATGCTGCTGTTAAAAAGCTTCAGGACGCCGGAATACCTGAAACGGAAGAAAATATTTTTATTGTAGCAACCTGTACAGATAAAGGTATAGAATACCTAAAAGGCGATAAACCATTTGGTATCAGGTATAAAAAAGATATGCTGCCAACCTCAGAATCTCCGATTCAAAAAGAAATTAATGAACCGCCTGAGGAAGATTACTATACAATAGTATCAGAAGGTCAACCTCATACTTTCTTCTCTAAAACAGAAACACCTGAAACAGAGCAATATGCAATTAGAATTGTAGAAGATCTATCATCTTCAACCCTTAGCGAAAATGAAGTAGAACTTAGAGCTCCAATGCCGGCTTCTATCTGTAAAGTTTTAGTTAACGATGGAGACAAAGTTAAAGCAGGTGATCCTGTACTAATCCTGGAAGCAATGAAAATGGAATCAGAAGTTCATGCTGAAGATGATGGAACTATCATCAGAGTAGCAGTGGAAAAAGGACAGACAGTTGCTCACGGAGATGTGCTGCTGATAATGGAGCATGACGAATAAATAATAGCCTTGCCTCCATTATCCTCAATCATTCATGGCGGTAGAGGACAACTCCAGAGCATGGGCATAATACTAAATTATAGGCACTTGTCTGGAGGGTTGCGGTGCTCCACAACCATGCCACTGGGTTACCGCACCCAGTGTCCATTCAATATCATAGATACTGCCCGGCGGTTGAGGACAACCGCCCTCCAGTGCATAGAACCCTTTTTTATCAGGCAGTCCTCTCTGAAAAACATCGGTACTGATATTTGGAGGTAATGGAGAAATCTGCGATAGTTTTCATTCAATTGATAAAAACGTAGGTATTAAGTGAAGTGCGTATCCAGCCTCAATATAAATTATTGAGGCTTTTTTGTTATTTTGCTCAGAAAAGTAATATTTTGAAGAAATTAGATTTTTTTACTTTTATTTTCTCAAAAATTTCTTTTTTGATATTGAATGGAAGGATTTTTCGAACATTTTCTTTATTTAATGCCTGATTTGGTATTTTCAGCTTCATCATAGTTTTGAAATAATAGAGTAGATATTTTCTTGGATTTATATCATTTATCAGACAGGTTTGAATGACTGAATACCAGAGCTCAGTACTTTGAATGGGATGGTTTGTGTAATTAATCGCCCATATT
>CAZGAI010000446.1:0-3499 GCA_964523175.1 uncultured Victivallales bacterium
AGCCCTTGCTTCACTTTTTTCACACAATTCACTTTTTATCAATAAGTTTAGTGTAATAATCAGTTTTTGTTTCATTTATAAAACTGCTTAAAAACAATACCGGTATATATAAAATATTTTCCTGCAGTAAATACAGTATGTTTAATATTCTTCCTGTTCTGCCGTTACCGTCAGAGAAGGGGTGAATTGCTTCAAGCTGGTAATGCATTATGCTCATTACTATTAATTGATCAAGGTTTGTTTTGCCAGTTCTATAAATTTGTTCTAATCCTTTTAAGATTGTCCAATTCATTTTAACTACCTCGAATCATTCGATATATCAAGCCAATACATCGAGAAATATAAATATTTTCGATGTATTATAAATTAACAGTTGGTTTATTGTTTTTAAATGTATAGCTTTAAAAAAAGTTATATTACAGACACAATATAACCCGATGATATAATCATCGCCATATATTTATATCTGGTGACCATTTTGTAAACTTGGGCGATTATACCATTTTTTTACTGATGTTGATAAATTATGTTGTGTAAATACAGAGTATACATTATAATATTAAGAGTATTTCGTTCATTTGGTAAATTTTTCTTAAAAATATAAAGGATATTGTTATGACAAAAGATAAAAAGCATAAAGATAAGAAAGAGAATGAACATTCAGAACATATCAATGCAAAAGGTAAATTAAATAATAAGTATTATTTGAAAAAACTTTCTGAATTACAGATAGAATTAGTTAAGCTTCAGGAGTGGATAAAAGAGGAAGGGTTAAAGGTTGTAGTCCTGTTTGAAGGCAGAGATTGTGCCGGCAAAGGCGGGGTTATTAAGCGTATAACTCAGAGTTTGAATCCCCGTATTTGTAGTGTTAAAGCATTAGGGACTGCTGCTGACCGAGAAAAAACTCAATGGTATTTTCAGCGTTATGTGACACATTTGCCTGCTGCCGGTGAAATGGTGCTGTTTGACAGAAGCTGGTATAATCGTGCTGGTGTTGAAAGAGTAATGGGTTTTTGTACTGAGGATCAGTATCAGGAATTTTTACGGACTGCCCCTGAATTTGAACGAATGATTATGCGCTCTGGTGTTATTTTAATAAAATACTGGTTCTCTGTCAGTGATGAAGAGCAGGAAGTACGGTTTAAATCAAGGATTGATGACCCGACAAAACGCTGGAAACTAAGTCCTATGGATTTGAAGTCCCGCGATATGTGGGAGGATTATTCTAAAGCTAAAGATCAGATGTTTCTATATACTGATACTAAGCACTGTCCGTGGTATGTAGTTAATGCTGATAATAAAAAATGCGCGAGGTTAAACTGTATAAGCCACTTGTTAAGTTTAATTCCATACGGGGACTTAACACCGAAACCATTTAAACTGGCGCCTAGAAAACCTGCCAAAGGATATGTTCGCCCACCTATTACAGACCAGACATTTGTTCCTAATATTACCTGAGTCAGCAGAGTACGGCTGGAACGCTGAACATGCGGATAAAGTTTTATCATAAGTGAAACTGGTTTGAACATTGGTCAACCCACCCCTTAACCCCCTCCCGGGAGGGGAATAAATGGAGCGGATGATCGACGACGGCTATGATCATGAAAACGATGGTGTTTGAGAGATTCAATCTAAAATCATAAATCTAAAATCATAAATGCTATGAAGTACTCCGAAGCTAAACAAGGGCGTGTTTTCGTGCTTCGTCTTGAAGACGGAGATATAATACATGAATCCATAGAGAAATTTGCTGCTGATCATTCAATAGAAGCCGCCTCTATGATAGCTGTCGGCGGAATAGATGCCGGAAGCAAAATAGTGGTTGGTCCAAAAGAGGGGCGGGCAGAAGAAATTGAACCAGTTTTTCATGTTATAGAAGATGCTCATGAAGTGACTGGAACTGGTACATTGTTTCCTGATGATGATGGAAAACCTTCTCTACACATGCATATAGCCTGTGGGAGAGGTGTTTCTACAGTGACCGGTTGTGTTCGTAACGGTGTTAAAGTATGGCATATTCTTGAAGTTATTTTAACAGAACTTGTTGACTGCAAAGCAAGAAGGCGGGCAAGTGCTGTTTTTAATAATAAGTTTAAACTGCTTGAACCATAATATAGAGTTTGTCTCAAAAGTTCTGATAAAAGGGGAAAATGTTAGAGTACCGCCTTTAGCCCGACCCCAGCGGATGTTGGAAATTTCACAATGAGACTTAAGGTTTCGTTATCGTTATCGTTGTCGAAATCGAAACAGACAACGATAACAGTTTACATAACAGATCAAGCTAACATTTTTTACTTCAAGTCTCATACAAGGCGGATTTTTCATCATCAAATAAATTCAATAGTGTAGGGTCAACGTGGAAAAAACATTTACAAACAAAAAAAGGAGGTTTTAAGTAATGCGTAAGGAAAGCAAAGATGAAAAACTTCAGAATGAATTAACCAATGAATTTAAAAATGCCTGGACTACTCTGGACAGCGATCAGACAGAAGAAGTTTTTAAATTCGCAGATGAGTATAAATCTTTTCTTGACAGAGGAAAGACTGAAAGAGAATGTGCCCTTGATATCTTAGCATATGCAAAGAAACATGGCTTTATTGATATAAATTTGCTAATTAAAAAAGGGACAAAAATAAAACCCGGTGCAAAGGTCTATGCATTGAATAGAGACAAAGCAATCGCATTATTTGTCATAGGCAAAGAGAACCTTGACTCAGGTATGAACATTGTGGGAACACATATTGATTCACCTAGAATTGATCTAAAAGCTAATCCATTGTATGAAGACAGTGAAATGGCTTTTTTTAAGACACACTACTATGGTGGAATCAAGAAGTATCAATGGACAACTATACCTTTGTCTCTGCATGGAGTCGTAATTGATGGAGAAGGTAAAAAAAAGAATATTGTTATTGGAGAAGATCCCGGAGACCCGGTGTTATATATAACAGATATTTTACCTCATCTGGCCAAAGATCAAAATGAGAAAAAATTAGCCGAAGCAATCAAGGGGGAAGACTTAAATGTATTATGCGGCAGTATCCCTTATGGCGGAGAAAAAATAAAAAATAAAATTAAATTAAATATATTGAAAATTTTAAATGAAAAATACGGTATTTGTGAAATTGATTTTGCCAGTGCTGAACTAGAGATAGTACCTGCCGGAAAGGCTAGAGATGTCGGTCTGGATAGAGGCTTAATCTCATCATATGGACATGATGACAGAGTGTGCACTTTTGCCGGCCTAAAAGGGATTTTGGAGATAGAGACACCAGATAGAACTGCAGTACTTTTCTGTGCAGACAAAGAGGAAACAGGAAGTATGGGGAATACCGGTGCACAATCTGATTTTTTTGCAAACAGTGTTGCTGAATTAATAGCTCTGCAGGCAGAGTATAGTGATTTGCTTCTTAAAAGGTCATTCAGCAGGAGTAAAAGTCTATCCGGTGATGTCTGTGCTCCTCATGATCCAAACTATCCGGATGTAACTGAGAAATCT
>CAZGAI010000447.1:0-3492 GCA_964523175.1 uncultured Victivallales bacterium
GGTTTCGACTGGGTCGGCAGAACGTGGATTGCATGTCGAGGATGATCGTTGGCCTCGTTAATCATCGGTTATATAAATAAATGCAAAAAATACAATGAACTTCAGGGGGGCAATGCCTCTCGCTGCTTAATTACAAGTTAATTAAGCTAATTGTAGTCCAGATCTCTACATAGTAGTATAGATTTTGAAGACTTTAAACAATTTCTACTGTAGATTATGCCCTGGAGCTCTTTGGGTATAATTGAAATTTATAAGAGATTAGTCTTGAGGCTGCCTGTTCGCCGGCTTAGCGGAGGGACGATAAAATTAAAGACGAACTAAACATGTAGAAGTCTGCGCAAAACTTATTTAGGACGGGGGTTCGATTCCCCCCGCCTCCACCATTTTTTTATCCTTTTTGAGGCTAAACAATAAACTTTAAACTAGGCTAAACTAGCATAAATAGTTGAATTATGGGTTGTAGTGATTTTGGCTATAATTGAGTTATTTAAGAAGATCAGGCAATACGCTGATTATTTTTCCACTCTCAAGATCCTGAGAATATCTAGCTGTCTGTGCAATGTTCGTATGACCTACCATTGACATTACTACATTTCTATCAATTCCTTTTTCTTCACAACGTGTAATCATTGTCGATCTTATGGAATGAAAAGAAGCAACACCTTGAGAATTATCACAAATATTACATTTATCAAGTATCAAAGGAAACTGTAGGTTAAAATGGCCACTGTTATATTTTGGGTGATCTTTACCGTCAATTCCTAATACATAATCACTGTTATGTGAGATACTCTTTAGTAAATCTATTAAGACAGGATGTAAGTGGACATAGACAGCTCTTTTGAACCGCTTAGTTTTTTCGGGTATTAATTCCAAGTGATCTTTATGGACGGAATCCCATTTCAAAAATACTACATCTTTCAAACGTAATCCAGTATAATAAGAAATCAGAACCATGTTATACCAAAAGCCACTTTTAGTATATTCCAGTATCTTTCTTACTTCTATATCTGTAAATGCCCTGTAAGGCTTAGAATCACCGCTCTTGTTAGGGATAATATCCCAAGGGTTCTTTATGTCGTATATTGCTAATACTTTCCAGATAGAGTTTAAAGCTGATTTCACGTTGTTATAAGTCTTAGGAGCAGAGTCTTTGTACTCTAAACCCATGTATTCCAGGGCAATATGTTTGTCTATATCATTAATTGTTCGGATTGCATAGTGTTTTTTTTCCAGCCATGAAAGAAACTTAATTAGAATCTTTAAGTTAGTTGGATTCATTTTTTTAAACTCTTCATATTTCTTAACTATATTGCTTACCAGAATTGTTGTAGGTTCTACCTGTTTTTTCCCAAGTATACGATTAAGATGCTTCTCTTGTCGTTTTTTCTCATAGAGGACCTTGAGTTCCTTCTCAATTACTTTAGCGTCTTTACGGCTTTTGCACTTAGTAGAAAACCATTTTTTTTCTTTGCCAGCTTCTGTATAGATAACAGCGTACCAGTAAGGGCTACCTTTTTGTTTGAATAACATAATATTACCTCAAACCTTTTTTTCTTCCCATCGTTGATGGCGTAAGTTTATTTTAGCCTCTAAGACAGGCCACATAAAAAAGCAATACCCGGGATCTTCTTTTATATGCCATTTAAAATTTTTACCTTCAGGGTTGATTGAACGCAACTCTATAACATTGTCTTTCCGGAAGTACTCTTTAAATACAATTCCATTATCAGCCATTCTTGCCACCACATAATCACCACGTTGAGGATATTCTTTGATGCTGAAAAGGATAATTGTTCCATTTGGAAACTTAGGGGCCATTGAATCGCCTTCAATTTCTATCGCCGCTACTCCTTCGGCTAAGTCGCCTACATAAATTGTTTCTTTTAATTTGTTATTCTCAATAAAATCATTAAAGGGGTCATAGGCTGGCTCATAAGATGCAGCAGAAGCCATACTGATTACTGGTATCATTCTTATTTGTGACGATGGGATTGGTTTAGCGTTGGATTCTGTTTGTTCTTGGTTCTGAAAAGGGTGAGGTTCCTTTGTATTATTGACAGGAGTATTGATTTTTTTAATTTTTTCCTGTAATTTCTCTTCTTCGGCTATAAAGAAATCTGAATCCGTTAGTGGGAAAGAATAATAAGCTGTTTGAGCAACTTCTAGCCATTTATCCATTGAACCAAACAAATCTCTTATTTTAGGGTGTGTATAAAATTCAATTAGTTCGGCTTTAGGTAAAAAATCATATATATAGGGTAATAATCTATTCCATACTATGTTATCAATTTTATTTTCTGTTTTGTTAAGCCAAGAATTCACAATATGGAAAGAGATAAGAATAAGTTGACTAAGTGGAATAATTTTATATTTATCTACTAATTTTTCAAGAGCTTTATAAACAGCCTTGTCTATTATAATATACTCACTACTTTTATGATCTACTGGCAAGCCTAGCTGAATATTGTTTATTTGTTTATCTAATTTAGGAATATATTCTTTAATCCAATCGTGATATTGTTTTTCATGGCCTGAAGCAGGCTTATTTAATAATAATTCTTCATAATACTCTTTTTCTTTTACAAGCGGAGCAACATTTGCACCGTATTCTAAATTGGTATAGTGAGCATTAATTTGATCTTCGGCATAATCATCATACTTAAAGTGACCTTTAGGATTATATTCAAACCCAGCTTCTTTATTTCCTGTAACTGTACCTTTAGGAAGATATGGAGCTATTAAAGAAAGTAGATCAATCCAATTTTTTTCCCTAATCGCATTCACGCTCAATTTTCGCCATCTATTGATTGTTACTTCAGTTGTGTCTAATTTTTGAGCTAATTCTAGTGCAGTTATATTATTTTCTTTTAAATATAACTCAATTGCCTTACTGATTGTTTTGTTTAGTTTCATAACAAACATCCTTAATGTTAATCTTTACTAAGATTATAGATTAAAAATGCAGAAACATAAAGAAAAAATATAAAAAAACTGCAAATATGTTTGTAATGTATTATATGTTAAGTTAAGATTATAAGCAAAGAAAGATCATTGATAATTAATACGGTGCATCAAGATACAGAATGCACAAGGGTAATCTAAAAGGTTGAAAGTAGACTGATGGATTAGACTAGGCTGGTAAACCGACTGCTACTATAGATAGTGAAGGTTCGTAACTTCAATTCTAATATTTTTATTTATTCCATTATATATATTTATATAAAATGTTTATATAGAGTAAATAAACTAAATGAAAGGAGGTATGATGAAAAAGTATAAGAGTAAGACAGATTACACAACAATAGAGTGTAATAGAGAAGTTAGCCATAAAATAACTCATATTTTAAAAACTAAAAAACAAGGCATTAAAAAAAGAGCTAGTTCAATTATCAAGTGATAAAAGATTCACAAATAAAGCTTTAATTACTATGAGTCATGATCCAAAAGAATTTGTTGATGAATTAAAACAAATATTGAAAGCTGATCGTG
>CAZGAI010000448.1:0-3479 GCA_964523175.1 uncultured Victivallales bacterium
TCACATGCAGCCCTTGCAAGCGCAATTGAGCAGTGGCTTTTTCCAGTACCGCACTATGCTTACTTGGGGTCGTTGTACTCTTATCTGTTAGCTATTAAATAGATATAAAAATAAAAAGCTCTATATAGCTCGTAAACCATTGATTTATATCACTAAACACTATAGCGTCAATCTTTTGTAATTCATAACACCTTAATGTAAAGCATGATAGCTGTGCCCACAATAAGCGTTTTCTGTAGATTTCGTTTTTCGGTGGTACCGGGATGCTTTTTTTTGCAAATAGTGATATTATATCTATACAAATACTTGTAAAACGAGCCTGTTATAGATATAATATCACTATGAAATATGCATAGACAATAACGGAATCAGGAGAAAAATATGAAATACAATATGGATGATATAAAAAAATACCTTATGGCCCTTCAAAGGCCTTTCCTTCTTGCAGAACTTATTGCAAAATTCGGTTTTGGTAAATCAACAGCTTTCCGTATATTGAAGAAGTTAAATATATTAACTTCAGTAAACTGCAGAGCACAATATTATATTTATCCTTTCTGTATAAAATTTAATCGATACGGACTTTATACTGCAGAAGGAAAATGTTTTTCACGCTTTGGCAATCTTCTTAATACAATTACCGCATTAGTAAATCAAAGCAGCAAAGGTACAACATCCGGCAGGATAAGCGATCTTGTCGGAACTAATGTTCAGCTTCAGTTAAGAGATTTGTTTAAAGCAGAGAAAGTATTCCGCAAAAGAATTGGAAAAGAATTTGTTTATTTCTCTGTAGATACAGCCAAAAGAGCTAAACAGCTAAAAAGAGTAAACCCTAAGTCCGAAACAGTTGTAGCAGGGCTTAACAAAGAATCTCATGATTTCTTAGTCGATACCATAAAAACATTAACAGCATACATTCAGAATCCATCATTTTCTCCCAAAAGCATTGCTCTTTCCCTTTGCCGTCGGGGTGAAAATATCAGAACCGAGAAAGTAAAGGCGATATTGGAAAAATTTAACATAGCTAAAAAAAACTGCTGACACTGTTCCTGTTACTGTATCAAATAAAAGTTTCCTTATCCGGCAGTTCAGAGGCTATCGTTAAATATATTCCGGGTGAAATCCGTATTAAACTCAGTACAACACAGCAAAGTACCTGCCGGTATACCCATTATCAGGAGCGTAATATTAAATCAGTCAGACTCGGAGAAACAACGATTAAATATCAGACAGGAAAATTAAGCGACGGAAAAGAAAAACTTATTCCGGATGAACTGGCGGCATTTGCTCCGCAGGGTTCAGGTTTTGCATATGATTCAATATATGAAGTAACAAAATTAAGGTATAGACAGCTTGAACAGCGTGAAGCTGTATCTGAAATTATTGCTTCCAGGCATGGTTTTTATATTTCAGCAGGTTCCGTATCAAACCTGTCATGGAAGGGACTGGCTTATCTTGAACAATGTCATTTTTTAAAGAATCTGCAACTCAGTCAATATTATCGAAAGACCTGTTTTTTTATTCATCTTGACGGTACATGTGAAGGAAACAGCTATAATCATTTTACGGTGAGAGATGGAATGACTGGTAATATATTGTATGCTGATAAGATAAAATCAGAGCATCACCTCTCTATTGGAGGTATACTGCAGAAAGTAAAGACACTTTTTGGTGTTCCGGATGCTGTTATCAGTGATATGTCGCAGGCTATAAGAAAAGCTGTAAAAGAAGTTTTTCCTGATACTCCCCATAAAATTTGCCATTTCCATTTTTTGAAAAATATCGGCATAGAACTGATGCAGGAAATTCATGACAGGATGAAACGTTCAGTTAAGTCGTTCCGTAGAAACCTGACAAAGATGCGTAATGAAATGTTTGAAAAATCAGGAACTGGAAAAGCCGGCCTGAGTAATAATGGAATTAATGAATATGACTGGTTTATATCAATAATTGATAGAATAAATGACTTCGAAAGAGAATTGAACGCAGAAGGATTTCCTTTTGACTTAAGCTGTCAGGCCTTTTATGAAAGATGTGTTGAAATAAATAGTCTTCTTACAGGTATTTTACAGATGCCGAAAAATAGAAATATGAAAACAATGCAGGATATAAATTATTTGAACAATCAAATTCAAGGATATATTAAGTATACAAATCTGGACATAAATCAGCTGAAGAAGACGAATGATATTTTTTCTGAATTGGAAAATATTTTAAGGCCGAAGGAAAAAGATACTGCTCTACCGTTAAACTGGGGGCTCCTTGAGGATGGCACCGATGTTGAAGACATGAATTCTAAACTTGCTGATTTACAGAACAGGGCTGAAAGAAAAACAAAGTATAAATCAATTACTAAATATGAACTCCATGCCTGGAAAACTGTTTTTAAACAACTGAAAAAATATCGGGACGCATTAAGCCCGAACATAGCTAAAAAAGGTAAAACAATTATACTGCCTAAGACTAATAACATGAGCGAAATAGGATTCAGGAGGACAAAACGGAAATTACGCCTGATTACCGGTAATTCTAAACTCTCAAAACAGCTCAATGATCTTCCGGCACAGTTTTTCTACATAGAAAACCTGGAGGATCCGGAATATGTAAAGACAGTTTTCGGTGAAAAGGAAATTTACGAAATGTTTCAGGAAGTTAATCCGGAGAATCTCAAAAAGACTCTTCAAAAAATGAAAAAACAACGCTTGTCATCAATTGGTGTTGATTATTTCTTAATAAGAAATGATGATTATCTTGTAATGATTGAAAATTATTATGCAGCAAATATTGATAAACAAACTAATACTGTAAAAAAAGTCGCATAAACATTATTTTGACGCAATAGGTTTTTTACCACTTTAATAGCTATTCCATGGATAATATATCTTACTGCCAATAAAGTGCTATTAATACAACGACCCCAAACCTAGTAAAAAACGGTACGGCTGTAGTGTAGCGAAAGCCGTGCTGATTTTTGCAGTCCGAGTGCAGCGCTTTGTTATTTTCAATATGCCAACTCCCATGCAGTGAGCAATGTTTCAAACAAAGGTCTCATTTCATTTTCAAACTGCTCTTGCGTAATCTGTTCCCCGATCTTTTTTGCTAATTTTGTTTTCTGCTTTCCTTTCATGCTCTTTGCTTGATTAGAGGTTCGATTCCAGCCTTCATAATGGGGGTAGCATTCTTCTAATGAGCCCAAGGGAAGCACTTTGATTTGCCCCCTCTCCTCAAATGATTTGAATTCCTTCATGAATTCATCGAAGCCTGCTTTTGCCTGCACTGTTGGAGCATCACATAAAACCACCAACTTCTCCTCAAATATTGAGGACTCCAGTGGTTTAAAAGCTTTTTTTACTGAATTTATTGACCGCTTGGCCTGGTGTGTATCCCCTTCAGCAGATAGTATTTGAATATTTGGCCTATCAGGATATATACTCAAATCATTTCAAAACACTGTTTTCAGTTTTTCAAAATTATCATTA
>CAZGAI010000449.1:0-3458 GCA_964523175.1 uncultured Victivallales bacterium
ATTAACCATTATAGAAAAAAACAAGTTTTTTCAAGCGTTCTGAATAGTAACTATTATTTTATGTTTTTAAAATTAAATCAATTTGAAATATTTACTTTAAAACGGATATTTACTTCCCGTTTATTACAATATTATCC
Organism: uncultured Victivallales bacterium; assembly: GCA_964523175.1. Lineage (GTDB taxonomy): Bacteria > Verrucomicrobiota > Lentisphaeria > Victivallales > GWF2-38-69. Next base: position 138 of record CAZGAI010000449.1, read on the forward strand.
ATAAATACAGCCAGACTATGAATATAGAATGTACATACCAGACTCCTCGCAGATTATGCGATGTTATATCACCTTTTGCAGGTAAGAATTTAGGCAGATTAACAAAAAGACCCTGGAATAGATTCAAACCTGATCTGACATCCTGGTGGCTAGTACCCAACAGCAAGATACCACATTATAAACATGGTAAATATTACTTTAACTGGGGTGATAAGAATCACACTACTTTACTGTCGGGCCTTTATATAGAAAAGGGACTTGATGAAAAGCTTGGAGTTGTTTATTCTTCCAGAAAAGCTAAAAATTTTATTATGACACAGGACTGGTGTTGGTTCAGTTTAATTGAAAGCTTGAAAAACAGGCGACTTTTTGAAAGTCTAAAAAGCTCCTCCCCTTCATCTCTGCCTATTGAGTTTATTGTAGATGGCGGATACGTAGCAGAACCAACTTCATTTGATCCGTACCAGGAAAAAACTCTCGGATGGGATCAGTATATATTCACATGGTATCCGGAAAACAATATTTTTTCCCTGACTTCTTCAAACAGAAAAGCTTTTATATTAAAACTGCATCACGTTAAAACAGTGGATGATTTTATAAACAGCATCATTGAATGTTCAGAAAACGAATGGCTATGGCTGAATTTACATATAGCAATTAGGCTACATATAAATCCATCTGCTGAAGATAGCAAAACTACCTGGAACGACAAAGAAATTTGGAACAGCTTTTTATCTCCATTAAGCGAATGGATAAGGTAAACTTGTTTTTTTTGCGGAAAGACTTCTGCAAAATAAATCTAGAGAGTTATACTTATAACCAGTCTTCGCGCTTCGCCTTGCCACAGCTGATAACTGTTAACTTATCACTGATAACTGAGCCTATGCGGCTTTTCGGATTGGCACTAACTAAATATCAATCCCAGCGAAAGCAGTATCATTGATGCCAGAAAAATAAAAAAAAGTCTTGGTATAATAAATTTTAAATATTTTGCATAAGAAAATTTCGCTATAACAAGTCCCCCCATTACAATAGCGGAGGTCGGTGTCACAAAATTCACAATACCTGAGGCTGCCATATACGCGGTAACTACTAAATCTTTAGGTATACCTTTGAATGTTGCCAGAGGCCCCATTATCGGCATAGAAATAGCAGCAAGCCCGGAGGTTGAAGGAATTAAGAATGAAAGAACAATATGTACTAAATAGATAATATTTATGCACACAATTGAAGAGAAGCCCTTTATTGCCATAGAAGACCAGTACAAAACTGTATCAATAATCAACCCATGCTCCATTATCACTGTAATACCTCTAGCCAGTCCAATTATTATTGCTACTCCCAACAAATCACAGGCTCCTGACATAAAATTATCCACTATATCTTTTTCTTTCATACCGTAAAGAAAGCCAATTATAATACCTGACGCACCAAAAAGTGCTGTCATTTCAAGAAATCCCCAGCCAAGAGTTGGAAGGAAATTAATCCCCAAACTCTTAAATGGCAGGATTCCATAAATATAAATAAGGAAAGTCAAAACAAATAATATTATTACCATTTTTCTTTTACGATTAAATTCCGGAAATTTCCCATCAACAATTCCATGAAGATAGTGTTTCTCAAGTTCTTCTCTTTTATCTGCAACAAGCGAGCAGGCTGGATTTTTCTTTACTCTTGATGCATAAAATAAAATAATAAGAATATTAATAACTAATACAACAATAAGAATAACAACTCTTAAGCCCATCCCATCACCAACACCTATTCCAATAAAACGTGATGCTATTCCTGTACTGAAAGGGCTCACCAAGGCCGCCAGACACCCGGTCTGCGTTCCAAGCACCAGCACCAAAAAGGCAACAACTGAGTCATAACCGGCTACAAGCATTACAGGTATCAAAACCGGATAAAAAGCAAGTGTTTCTTCACCCATACTAAATGTGGTCCCTCCCAAAGCAAGTATACACATCAGAATAATAATCATTACACTTTCTTTACCCTTAAGCTTCTCTATTACTATGGCAATTCCTGCATCTATCGCCCCTGTATTCATTATTATTCCTAAAAAACCGCCAATAACAATAACAAAAAGTATTATCCCTACTGATTGATAAAAACCCTGTATCGGTGCTTCAACAATTTTGAAAACTCCCTGAGGATTCCCGGGCATACTCGTATACGTTCCCGGAACCGGCAGTAATTTTTTATCCCCATGATAGCTTCTGACTTTTGCTGCAGGAATAACATTGTTTGTCCCGTCTACTTTGTAATTATAGCTGCCAGTAGGCATTATCCAGGTTAGAATAGCAACAAGCACTATTGCTAGAACTGCAATTGAATAAGCGGTGGGAAAATTGAATTTTTTCTTCATTGTATCAAACCTTCTTTATTATGTAATTTTATTTAAAAATTTCTTTATCTAACCTATCAAAAAATTCTTTCATAAATTTCACTCTTTTCAGAGCAATTACTCTTCCGGTCTCAGTCTGCATTTTAGCTGGAATATGCCTAAGTTTTACCAGGTATTCACGATAAGCTGTATCATTCTCACTGTATGAAGAAGATGCAATAGCCTCTTCTTTAGTGTTGTGAACTTTGCCACCTTCACGTCCTGCAAACAAAAAAGCTCTTCCTAAACCGACAGCCCCAACAGAATCCAGTTTGTCTGCATCATATATTATCTTTTCCTCAATACTTACCGGGCTCTGGTCACCTCTAAATCGATGCCTTCGTACACACTTTACCACTTTGCGACGAATTTCTTTATCAAAACTGGCTTCTTTAAGAATTTCTCCTGCCAGCTCCGCACCTTTCTTTGCATGACATATTCTACCTTTTATAGCCATTTCATCGGCTCTTGCTATATCATGAAGCAAAGCTCCTAAATCTACAACTTTTTCATCAGTTCCATTCTCTTTGGAAGCTATCATTCTAGCATTATGAAGAACTCTTCTAGTATGTTCCCAATCATGGCAGCGTGGAGAACCATTAAGAATTTTTTTCACTTTGACGGAAAGCTTATTAAATTTCTTTTTAAACCCCATTGATAATTCCTTTTATTCGGCTGAAATCTTATAAAATAAGTAATGTTATATTATGGCCATTAAGTGCTGGTAAACTAACTATTCATAATTATAACAAAAAATAACAAATTCTTAAACATATAAAATAAAAAAAAATGAAAAATACTATTAACAGCATATAAACCTTAAAATTTATTCTATATACCTTTACTAGTTCTTTTGAAATTGTATGCTTATTATATTATAATTAGACGGCCCACGAAAACTTTGATTAAATCTGATTTTATTTCAAAAGTTA
>CAZGAI010000450.1:0-3457 GCA_964523175.1 uncultured Victivallales bacterium
GGATGAAGGTTCTGAAGAGCTAAATAACTGAACTCAATTTCATGCGGTTGCCCTGCTCACTATACTTTGCTAGAAAGTGTGAGCTTTTTGGAACTCCGTTCTCAAAAAGAATTGCCGGTAAATTTTCTTTCCAAGTAAAATTTACACTTCTCTATACTTGCTGACTACTTGGTAAATAAATTCACAATAAATCCACTACTAAATCATTAAATATATTGAGGTAATACAATGAAGGCAGTACTTCATTTTCAAAAAATAAATAATTTCGCTGGACTATCTGCTTTAGATAATCATAATCAAAGATTAAAAAATATTGAGAATGCTGACCCTGAAGGATTAATTGAAGATCTGAAAGGTGAAAATATCCTTTCAGATGTACGAACAAGGATTGATGGATTACCACAACGCAAAAACTCTGTTTTAGCTGTTACATCCATTCTTTCAGCCAGTCCAGAATATTTTAGGCCAGACAACCCGTCAAAAGCTGGATATTACGAACAAGATCGTTTAGATGGTTGGCTGGATTCGTCAATTAACTGGCTAAATAAAGAATATGGAGCAAACTTTGTTAATGCAACACTGCATCTTGATGAAGCTACACCTCATATTCATGCAATAATTACTCCGGTAATAGAAGGTCGACTTTCAGCAAAAAGAATGTTCAACCCTACCAGTTTAAGAATATGCCAAACAAGCTATGCTAAATCTCTTCAGCATTTAGGAATCAAAAGAGGACAGGCTCAGAGTAAGGCAAAGCACGTAGATGTTAAGGAATATTATGAGAAAGTTAATTCTGAACTTCCGGAAATTAGAAATGAAATTTCTGAAAAACAAACCCAAGCAAAGAAACTTGATAACGAAATTAAAAATAAAAATGAACTTAATAAAAGAATTGAAGACGACATTAACTTAAAAAAAAATGTTGTTAAGAATTTAGCAAATGATGTTAGAGGTATCAATCTTGAATATCTTGCTGCAGGGTTGGGATATAAACAGGATAAGTATGATAAAAATAAGTGGCGTTTGAACGATAATAGTTTGAGTATTAATGGACATAAATTTTATAGCCATACCATTAATGGTTTTAAAGGTGGTGGTGCAATAGATTTCGTGATAAAACACCAGCAATGTGATTTTAAAACTGCTGTAAGCTATTTGTCAGATATGAATATTGATTCTACGACCATAAAGCAGGATGCAGCGATAAATGCTATAACGGCAACGGATGAGTCCATTAAGTCAGTTAAAAATAAACAAAATTATATTGAGATACCACAGAGGGATGACACAAAGCTCAATCCTGTAAGAGAGTATCTTTCAGAAATCCGCAAAATCCCTAAAAAAATCATAGATTATTGCATTCATACTTTGAAAAATATCTATGCAGATACATTTGGGAATGCAGTATTTCTGCATAATACACCTGACGGAGAAGTTACTGGTGCAGAAAAAAGAGGTATTAATAACAATCATTATAAAGGGTTGAGTAAAGGAACTAAAATATCTCAGTCAGGTGGAGCATTTATTCTTCCCGGAAATGATGAAGTAGTTGTCACTGAATCTGCTATAGACGCCTTGAGCTATAAAGCAATTACAAATACTGAAAATACTGTTATTAGTGTTGCCGAAGCAAGGAATAATGCAAAAATTATTGATGATTACCTCAATAATAATCAGAAAGTCAAAATTGCATATGATAATGATTCTGCAGGAGAAAATGCATACTCAGACTTAAAAAAATCTTACTGCAATGTTGTCAGAGAAAAAACAAATAATGCAAAAGATTGGAATGATTCTCTGAAAAATGACTCATTAAATTTAAATCATAGTCAAGTTGCTAAAAAAGAAACTCAAAGAAGCCTTAAGGACTACATTTCAGCACCACCGAAGCAGAACAATAAACGAGGATTAAAAGAAAAACTCCAAACAATTCAAAAATCATATTCAAACGTTAAACAATCATTATAGGATATTAAAATTATGATTAATTATTATTTTCATAAATGCTATCAAATAGCTGAGTATTTCAACGAGCACTTTATCACAATTACAATTACACTGATTGCAATATTTTTAACTATAACAATTCTTAAAAAATTAGCTATAATAGAAAAATTCATAATATACAAATTATATCAAAATACCCTTAGGAATAAAAGTATTTTAATAGTGTTAGTAGTGTGGGGTAGGGTTGAAAAAGCCTTTTTATCTTGCTAAGTTGAGATTGTGGGCTTGTGGACTTATGAGGTTATCTAAAAAACTATTAGCTATTAGTCTTTTAATTATCTTAATCGCTATATCTTTAGTGGCTTATTTTTATTTTCAAAGAGAAGCTGAAGAAAAAGAAGCCGAGCAGATTAAAAGCCTTTTAGTAGAATTGAACGAGGGAATAAATACGATGGATAAGGTTAAAAGTGAAATGCCACCAGAATTATTAGAAGTCCACGAGTATTTATGGAGCGGGGCATTAGGTGGCAAGCTTTATAGAGCCGACCCAAGATTTAAAGATGTCATAATGTATCACGGGGCGAAAACCCAGTCAGTCTATATCAACCCCTCTAAAAGGATTAAAAAAGAGTTATGGATACCTGTTTTATACCACGAAGTAGCCCATAATTACTGGCACACCAAAAACCCAGTTGAAACTTTTGAGGAGTTTCAGAGCCAGCTTTTTAACTCCGAGAACTACGCCACTATGATAAATGCCCAAGCGTGGGATTTAGTGATGAAGTATTACCCGATTGAAAAAGAGGAACTGAAAACCGAGCTTGAACAGAGATTATTTAGGATATATAGTGGTGAGACCGAGACTTATAATGAGATGGTTAAAGGCGACCCAGAAGCTAAAAAGCTATGGATTAAGATTATTGAGGCAGATATTAAAGAACAAAAAGAATATCAAAGAGTATTGTTTGAAAAGTAGTGAGTTAAGGGATAGAGTAAAATAAAGCAAAATAAATCCATGAAAGAAAAAAATAATCAAAAAGGCTTTATTCAAGTACCGCTACTTATCACAATTATTGCTGCCGTTTTAGCGATTGGCGGTGGTAGTTATTTTGGCGTTAAACAATACAAAAATTATCAAGCAGGGCAGAATGAAAAAGATAAGCAAGCACAAGAATTATCAGCAAAACAACAACAGACTGTTGATGATACCCAATCAGGTAAATTAAACACGGATGCTTTCGGTGATTTTATAAGTCCTAAAATTGGCAAGACAACTCCTACTCAAGAGCCAACCATAACGACACCAAGCCTCAAACCAGCGTCATCTATAAGATATATTAAGGACACGACAGATTTATATACCATAACAGGTGAAAGAGCGTATGCAGATACTGGAAAAGATATATCAAGAGGAACTCAGATTAAGTTTATTTCTGAAGGCGATCCTTTTTCAAAGATTGAGGTAAATAATCAAGAATTCTGGGTTTTCGATCATGACCTAGTTCTCACC
>CAZGAI010000451.1:0-3443 GCA_964523175.1 uncultured Victivallales bacterium
TTCAAGTGACAAGCCCTCCTACATAAAAAGTGTCTTACGATGTTTATCTAAGTTTCTAACTACTTATTGTATGGATTTATTTGCTCCCTAATACGCTATATTGCATTAAATACAGCAAAATAATGTTTGTTTATTATATTAATATTAAGTATAATATTTTCTAGAGTATCATACTGTTATGGTTTTTATTAAAAATAAATAGACATGCGTAAGTTGCAGCCTAATCCTCATTTAGCCTGAAATATTATTATAAATAATGCGTAATCATATGTCTCTGTCCGTTTTAACTATATGTGTATGAATACAGCTTTTCAATAATGTAATTAGGAACAGATACGTTACAGGCACTGCTTAGAATTGTATAGATACAATAATAAAATATAAAAACACAAGAACTAAAGTTTGACCCCTACTTCATTTGAACGTAAAAGAAACAAAGCGGAGGTGTTGTACTAATTTCTCCCTTAGTTTTCTGAACAATAAACAGTTAAACGTAGGTGCGACCCTTTTATTTCCTACGTCATTGCAATATAGCATGTTAGGTGTTGTTTTTCAATATTAATTCAAGCTAAAGTGAGGCTAGATTTGAACTGCAACACTTGAGTAAATAATAAGCTGATAAAGCTTAAATGGGTAATCTGAAGAGTTTTTAAGGGAAAGTATTAATGTGTAGGTTTGACCCTTTCCAGTAACAACTTTTTTTATATTACATTTAATTGAATATGTTTTCCTACAGCTTCAGCAAACTTTTCAAGAGTAGATAGTCTAATATCTTCAGCATGGTTTTCAATTCGGGATATTGCTGATTTTTTTGTATGTAAACGCCTAGCTACTTCTTCTTGAGTAAGTCCAGCTTTTTGTCTGGCATTTTTAAGGATAACACCAATTTTAAAATCTTGATAACCTGAATCAAATCCAGCAACAAATTCTTTGCTCTTCTTTTTTCTTTTATTTATGTATTTATTTAAATCATCCATGGTTTTATTTCCTTTTTAAGTAATCCTTCTTACGCTGTTCTGCTATTTTAATCTCTTGACGAGGAGTTTTTTGTGTTTTCTTCTGAAAAGAATTAGTAAGAATTATTAATTCTTTGTCATCAAAGAAACATAAAATTCTAAAAATATTCCCTGCAATAGTTACACGAACCTCCCAAACATCATCAGTATTAACAAGTTTCTTGAAATATTGAACGGGTATTCTGTCAAGTTCCTGAATAAGTTTCAACACCCAAAGAATTTTCTGCACCTGCTTATCAATCAACGTATCAAGGAATTTTTCAACTGGACTAATTCCTTTTTCAGTTTTATAAAAATCAATTCTTTTCATATTATTATGTTAACATATATGTGAACAATATTCAAGTAGCTGGGAAAGCTTTCTTATTGAGAACGTTTGAATTCACCGGACTGTTGGAGCGCAGCGGAAACAGTTCCGGTGCAATGATTTGTTTAAAATAGTTGTTCCTCTATTAACTCTCTTGTGAAGCCATACTCTTGTTTTTTGGAAAACTATCTATCCTTATTCGTTAGGTTGCGGACACTAACGCCTGACACTATCTAATTTTGCATTTGTTATATTTTTAATGTGTGAAACTATTTGTGGCCAATTGCATTCGGATAGAATATTTGTCGTTGGAATTCTTACAGTAAAGGTCTGCTGGGACTTATTTGGTGAAGGAATATCTTTGAATAAAATATAGTATGCCTCATCTGTATCTTCGAAATATTTAACCAACATTCCAACTTCAAGTTTATTCCAAATATAATTGTAAGTTGAAAGCTTTAATTCCACAGGTATGGAGCCATTTGATTCTTCAAAAATACCAGATGATTTTAACTGGACCAGAAGCTCTTTTCCTTGGGCTTGATTACTTTCAAAAATTTCTACACGTAAGTCTACGCCATAATCTGGGGATACTTTTTGCCATGCCCATGAGGATGGGATGCAATTCGAAAAGAAGTTCTGGGATTTCTCTTCGAGGATATGATTTTTATGTCTGATTGGAAATTGAGTCATTTCGAGAGCTACCTAACGTGGAAATCATATATCAGAGATAGAGCCTTAGCGAATCACTGATTATATGCACTGATTTTGTTAGAATTTTAGTTACTAATTATTAAACACAATAATAAATCCATTAAATCAGAACAAACGATACTTTTTGTTTATTCTTTTCATCGCAGTTTTCATAATAAACGGTATTAGGCGTTTTAGAAAAGGATTAATTTTTGTAGGATAATAATAATCCTTATTAAAAAGATCATTGTCTTCCCAAAACTGAAAATCTCCAGGGTTTATTTTTTCACGGTACATTGCTAAATTCTTCCATTTATTAAAAAGAAGTAAGTCATTTGCAGAGGGTTTAGGTTTTTCTGAAGAGAATAGCATCTTAGTATACTTTTTAGATGCATTATTAAGTTGTGTGAGAACTTTATCTTTGTACTCATTATTATTTTTGTAAGCATATGATGAAATTCCTATACTGTCAACAATATGCATCCCCATATTACTTACTGGAATTTTCAGAAAGTTAAGGGACTGTTTACATCCGGCAAATGAGGCGGTACAAATCAACATAGCCAGTTTTCCGGCATGAACCGGTCGATGTAATAAAAAACTCGTCCTGTCAAATAACAACTTCATCTGAGCTGATACCATGCGAACATATACAGGAGAAATAAAGACAAATCCATCTGATTCATTAAATTTTTCTAAAATCTTTGAGATATCATCTTTTATAGGACACTTATTACCTTTTACTTTCGAGCAGACTAAACAACCGCGGCATGGTTCAAGGTGGTAATCTTTCAGGAAAAGGTATTCGCATTCAATTTTGGTATTCTCTTTGAACATTGATTCAAGTTCTTTAAGAACTTTCGCACCATCACCATTTTTTCTTGGACTTCCAGATACAAATAAAATTTTCTTATTCATTATTCATCCTTTTAGTTTTTATAAAATTTAAGTTTTACTTTTAGTAACTGTCGATAATTCTAACATTTTTGATCTCTTATATTTTCGTAGCGGCCTGTCCGCCATAGCTTGGAGAACGAAGGCTGGGAGCAAGAAAATATTAAGTGCATCTATTTTTCTGGATTGCTAAGAATAATTTCTCTACTTTTTCCCTTGCCCAAGGGTTTTTTCGTAGAAATTTCAGGCTGGACTTTACTGATGGGTTGTTGTTGAAACACAGGATGTCGATTTTTTTGCCCAAATCATTCCAGCCATAATATTCAACTAGGCTATTCACTATCTTCTCCAGGGAAATACCGTGCAGTGGATTATTTATTTGTGACTTATTCATAAACAGGCTTTATCCTTCTTCTGTGAAAATGTTATTTATGCATGTGAGGTAGGAACAGCCGATTTCTCAGCTGCCCCCTCTCAGAGACCCCTGCGTGCGGTTTTCCCGCACAAGGTTCCCCGATATTACTCGCTTCGTG
>CAZGAI010000452.1:0-3422 GCA_964523175.1 uncultured Victivallales bacterium
CCCAATCTATTTACCTGTATCAATCATCTGTTAATATGCATAAAAGTTTTGATGGGCGCAAGTCCTGGCTTTTTGTCGGAAGTAAGCGTAATGGTGTAGCAATGGCTAACTTATTATCCTTAGTTCAATCATGCAGGGCAATGAACATTAATTCGCAGGAATATCTTGAAGATATATTCAAGAGGCTATCAGCCCATCCGCATAAAAACCTGCAGGAGTTATTACCTGATCAGTGGGCTGCTAACAAAAAATAAATCCCAAACTAATTTCAATTTTTTATCATTTAAGCAGTTGTAGTTAGTATAAATATTTTATTATACTAACATTTTTTTAATAACAATCGCTTACAGGATATTGTCTTAGTTTATTTTTTGAAGTATAATCAGAATATTATCTAATATTAAGAGAACAATATTTAAAGTTGAATCTTAAATATCAAGGTTTACCCAAGGGAAGTATAAAATAATGTTAAAGATAAGATTAATCTTTTTATACTTATTGATTATATTTTGCCTACAGTATTATTCTTATGCTGAAATTAAATCAAATACAGCAGCACAGTCAGAGACTATAACTAAAATTCACACAGGTAGAAATTTAAAAAAAATATCTATTACTACACCTGAAAAAGTAGTAGAGAAAGAAATTAAGATCGATTATAGGCCGAAGAACCTTAACCTTAACCATTATTTGAGTTTGGCAATAAAATATCGTTCTGATTTGAAGTCTGACAGAGAAACTCTAAAGACAGTACCATTTGATAAACTAAATGCCTCAATAAAAAAGAAATGGACTTCAATTGTTACTGAAATAAAAACAAAAAATAATATATTGAATATAACCCTTTCCAAAAGGAAAAAGTTGGAATCTGAGCTCTATATGGCTTTTCAAAAACGGAATATTCTAAGAGGACAATATAAAAACAATGAAATACATCTTATTGAATTAAAGCAGGCACAGAGAAAATTGTATGATGTAAGGGAAAAATTCCTGAATACTGAGAAAAATGTAGACGAAGCATGGTATAATCTATGTATTACCTGTGGTATGCGGGCAGACCAGTTAAAGAAACCCAGTATTGCAACCCTTAACGAATCACAGAGAACATATGTTGGGGCTCAAAAAGCTTATCTAAATGCTGAAATTGGAATATCTGATAACACTGCCCGATTAGATAGTGCAATAGGTATTTCCCGCTATTAGATTTTTCTATTATTTAATTGCACATTTTTTAAACATATAAAAAGCAAAAAGGCAGATAACAGAAAATCCGATAGATGTTATTTGAAGGACGAATATTGGTGACTGATGGAATAGTGTGACTAAAGCAATACCGATTGATCCACCTAAAAATTGTGCAAATGTTGAAAGGGCAAGAGCCTGCCCTCCTTTTTTTTCATAATGGATCAGCAGCATTACCTGTATTGGCGGGTTTATTAATGCAATCCCGGCACGCATAAACAAGACACCTAATGTTTAAGACCTAATCCAATGTAAAAAAATGAAGTAGAAAGATAGGCAATAAATAAAATTAATGCCCCAATGATGCTGCTTAAAACGCCGATAAAAACTATTTTGCTAAACCAAGAATAGCACTAGTAAGGAAGCACGCTCTCCATCCAAAGTAATGTGCCAATAATGAACCTATGATTGGAGAAATGGCTGGAGAAACTGTCAATCCAAGAAGGATAACAAAGAATAATTATCTGATGGAATAATAGAATAGATGATAATGAGTTCTTTACATGATAACAACCAGATAGAAAATATTATTATTAATAAATGTGCTTTTAATAATTTGTTACATATGTTAATCTTCTGCACTTGAAAGGACGGATATTTTGAAGAAGATTCTTATTTTAAAAACCGGCACATCTGCTTTTGAACCGGAATTAGCCAAACTAGGAGATTTTGACGACTGGATTATTTCAGGGACAGGTGCTGAAGACAATCATTTTATAATTTGTTCTCCTTTTAAGGGGGAAGAACTACCTTTAGCTGAAAATATTTCAGGAATCATTATTACGGGGTCGCCAACAATGATAACAGAAAAACCTGAATGGTTAAAATCTGTTTCAGAGTGGCTAATGGAATCTTTTGCAAAAAAAATACCTACTCTTGGAATTTGTTTTGGACACCAATTGATTGCACAAGTATTAGGTGGTAAAGTTGGCTTTCATAAACTTGGAACAGAGATTGGTACTGTTACAATTAATTTAAGTCATACGGCGTTAAAGGACCCACTTTTTTGCAATATACCGAATCATATAAAAGTAGATGTTGTACATTCTCAATCAGTTGTAAAACTTCCCCCTGAGGCGGAAATTCTTACCTATAATGATCATGAACCACATCATGCGTTTGTAATTAACAGCCATATCTGGGGTGTGCAGTTTCATCCAGAGTTTGATGAAGAAATTACTAAAACCATAATTAATGTTTTACATAAAGATTTAGCTGCTGAAGGATTAAATATTCAGGCAATATTAGATATTGTCAGTTATACGCCGTATAGCTCAGCCATCTTGAAAAATTTCTTCAATATAACAGAACGATTTAATAAATTAAGAATTATTCAACAGCGAAATCAAAGATAGTAAAAATTGAATCTGGTGGACAGACCGGTGCTGATCGTGGCGGGTTAGATGCAGCAATAGCACTTGATATTCCGCATGGAGGGTGGTGTCCGAAAGGACGGCGTGCAGAAGATGGTGTCATTCCTGAAAAATATCAACTTAATACGTAATATATACTTCATTACTCAGTGTAGATCTTTTAAGAAGAGGCAGATATCCGCTGCTTGAATAGTCTTTAGGTTCAAAGCTGTTAGAATGAAAGTTTTCGGGTATCAGTCCGATTGCTTTGAGTGTGTAAGTAACTAATTCACTGCAGAAAAAATCATCATGTTTTCCTTTTTTATTCAATATTCTGCCTTTGAATACTTTTTTGACAATTTTAGCTGCTGATGGCAGGTGGGCAGTATGAACTTTTGTTATTGTCTGTGAGAGTGTTTTATACATTTCAGGTGTCCTGTCTGTATTAAAATACCTTACTGCAGTTAATGTATCTGTACCGCTTTCATAGTTGGTTTTAATTCTTTCACCCAGATCAACAAGCATAGGGCCGGTTTTAGTGATATTTAGTATTTTATCTTTCAGGTTTGTATAATCTGTAGACTCCCACAGGAGGACACTGCTTTCTTTATCAGTTATACCAATATCTTCGCTTCTTATAACCATCCCGACATGAGACCATTTACTGAATTCTGCTAACTCAATCAATCGGCTGCTCATAAGCAGACCGTGCATCAAGATTATATCAAATGTCTTAAGGTCATTTTTTAAATGATTATAGTTGATAGTATTAATTTTTGTCAGCAACAAGATGATTATCCCAGTATCTTAGCATTACAAATTACCAAC
>CAZGAI010000453.1:0-3414 GCA_964523175.1 uncultured Victivallales bacterium
TAATATTACCCTTACTTATAGAAGTCTGTAATCCTGCTATATCTTCCGATGCACGGTCCACCTTCTGCGGATAGCAGATTCTTCTTGACTGATAAACGAAGTTCCTTCTTTTTTAACGCATGCCTGTCTAAGTCAAAATCAACACACTGGCGAATTTTAGGAAATTTTTCCATTATTTCATCACATTTCCGGTAAATTTCCATAATCTCAGTATCAAAACTGATAATTTCATTGAAATCAAATAAATAAGGCATACTGTTTATTAACATTTTATTTGCTCCTAAGTTAAATTTTAAGATCTTTACAATTAATATGTTGTATTAATTATTCAGGAGCAAATTTTTTAGTAAAAAAATTAAGTTTAATTAGAAACTGCTAAGAAAATTCTTTTCGTGCAACTTCTAATTAATTAAGTATAGTCGGATTTTGAGGTATGGCATTCTATTTATATACAGGAAACAGGCTTGAAGTACTTTCTAAAAACGTACTTTGCAATTCATTACTCGCATCATCTCTCTCAGACCCACTAAAAAAAGAAAAAATAATAGTTCAGAATCAGGGAATGGCTGCCTGGTTGAAACAGCAGATAGCAAAAAATTGTTCTATTTGTGCAAACATCGAATTTCCTTTTTTAAATAATTTTATAAATGAGATTATTACTGACACTCTGCCCCGTGAACTGCAGCCTGATTACGATTACTTTAACACTGATACACTGACCTGGCGATTATTTGAGCTTCTGATTGATAAGAGTGATAATTATCCGGAATTAAATTCCTATATCAAAGGCAGCAATATTGAATTAAAACAATATCAGCTAGCTGAACGAATTGCTTACTCATTTGACCAATATGAAGTTTTCCGCCCGGATTTATTAATTCAATGGGAAAAGTCTATCATACAGGACAGTGAAAACATCTGGCAGGCAGAACTTTGGAAAGAGTTAACACGTTCCCACGTTAGTCGTTCCAGAGGTTTTCTTAATTTTTTTGAATCCGCAGATTTTAGTAAGCTTAATTACGAGCGTATTTTTATATTCGGTATAACAACAATGCCTGCTTTATATCTGGATTTTTTTCAAAGGCTTGGAAACACTTCTTCTTTAGATATTCATTTTTTCTATCTAAACCCCTGCCGTGAAAATTGGAAATATACTTTTTCTAATAGGGAAGAAGCAAATATTGTCAGAAAACTTGCGGTTAATAACAGCTATAACGAAGAATCTTTTATTGATAAAGGTAGTCCACTTCTCGGAGCTTTCGGCCGAGTTGGGCGGGAGTTTTTCAGTACTATGCTTGAGGTTACCGATTATAACGATGATGATCACTTTATTGAGCCTTCAACAGACACAATGCTTGGCCGGATACAATATGATATTCTGACAAATAATCCTGCTCCTGATAATAATGAAAAGTATAGCATAGACAAAAATGACATATCAATACAAATACACAGTTGTCACAACCAAACACGAGAAATAGAAGTTCTTTATGATAACTTATTAGATATAATAAAAAAGGATAGTTCAATACAACCCCGGGACATAATAGTAGTTACACCTGACATTTCCGGTTATGCACCTTTTATTAAATCTGTTTTTAATAGAAGGAACTATGAAATTGACAAGAATCTGACTACACTCCCCTACTCTCTTGCTGATGTGAATATAGCAAAAAACAGTAAAATCATTAATACGTTTTTTAGTTTACTTGGACTTAGCAGTTCTAAATTTAAAATAAGTGAAATTCTCGACATACTGGAAGCAGAAGCTGTCCGTAATGCTTTTGAAATAGAAGACAATGAACTTGATTATATTAGAAAATGGATAAAAGAATCCGGAATGCGATGGGGTGTAAACGCAGAACATCGTGCTGAAATGCAACTGCCAAAATTCTCTGAAAACTCCCTGGAAAACGGAATAAAACGATTAATGCTGGGATTCGCAATAGAGGATAAAAATACAATTTTTCAAAATGAAATAATCCCATACGATAACATAGAAATATCTAATGCCGAATTGCTTGGGAAACTGTCCCGTTTTCTTCAATCACTTTTTAAGCTCCGAAAAACCCTTTCCAACATTACTACAATTGAATGCTGGAATAAACAGCTTAATGGTATAATAGATTATTATTTTATTAATAATAATGAAACGTATCGTGATATTTCTCTTCTTAGAAAAGTACTTGACAACTTAAACAAAGCCACATTAACAGCTGATTTTAATAGACCTGTATCACTTGATGTCATAAAAACCTATCTATTAAAAACCATTGACTCTGAATCAATAAATGAAGGCTTTCTAAGAGGTAGAATTACATTTTGTACTATGCTTCCTATGCGCAGCATACCGTCAAAAGTGATATGTATGCTAGGCATGAATGATGGTGAATTTCCGAGGCAGGAAAGAAAACTTGGATTCAATATAATTACCAAAGATATAAGAATATGTGACAGATCCAAACGTTTTGAAGATAGGTATATCTTTTTAGAATCAATACTGGCCGCAGAAAACATACTGTATATCAGCTATATTGGTCAAAATGACAAAACAAACGAAAATACCTCGCCGGCAATACCGGCATGTGAACTTATCGATAATATAATACAATTATTTGGAAATAGTGCGTTAAATAACATAATTACAGAACATAAACTGCAGGCTTTTAATAGTCAATATTTTCAAAATTTGGATAAGCCGGCTCATAATTCAAAACTTTTTTCTTATTCAGCAACAGACTGCTATGCCGCAGAAACTATAGCTAAAAAACAGAGCAAACGTATAATTTTTACGGATACCTGCACTTTAACACCTAAAGAAATAAAAAACATTTCTCTCGATGATCTTATCTATTTCTTTAAAAATCCATGCAAAGCCCTGCTAACAAAAACTATGAGTATTAGTCTCAGTACTGAAAGTTCTATAATACCGCTTGATACTGAACCTCTTGTACTGGATAGCTTGGAGCAATACATCTTAAATCAGGATATTGTTAACTCTATTTTAGAACAAACAGATAAGGATGATTTATTTCTGCGGCTTAAACTTTCAGGTAAGCTGCCTATAGGCTATGAAGGCATAAACGTATTTAATAAAAGCTATGAGAATATTATAGATCTTTTCAATATAAGAAAAAAAAGTTTAAAATCTCCGAAAGAATTATTACTAAATACAGAAAATAAAAACTTTGAATTAGAAGTTGACGGTTCTCTTATTAAAGGAACACTGAATAATGTAATTACTGACAGGTTCCAGGTTTTTTTTCAGGTAGCAGGAAAGTCCGGAAAAAGAGTATTAGAAGCGTGGTTAAGACATTTGTTCTTTACTGCTGCCGGTTTTGGTACTGAAACATATTGTTTTATTGGTAAAGAAAATGACAGTAAATTCTATGCAGATAAATACGGGGAGATGGG
>CAZGAI010000454.1:0-3394 GCA_964523175.1 uncultured Victivallales bacterium
AAATGGTTCTTTATAATAGTTTAACGTAATTACATAATATTAGCAAGCTTTTTCATCTATATTTTGTGGTAAATTATTAAATTTTATCGTTAACAGGTGTAAATAAATATATTATTTTGTATTTTTTCATATAATGAATAGGTTGTAAACGAAGTTACGTGAACTAACTTATAACCCCTAATAAAATATTTTGCTAGGGTGTTCATTAAAATCTGAGTTGCTAGAGCTCAAATGAGTGAGTAGCTGCCCATTACGATAGCTTGCAATCGATTATCCTTGACTATCCATTCAACTCAAGTTGAAAAACTCCAGAATATAAATTAGGTAAATCAACAAAGTAGGTAGAAAGAAAAATGTAGTATTTTAGGTGGTAGAAGTGGTGATGGAGTTAAAAAAGTTCCATCTCTATATTCTAAATTAGATGGCACTAGAACATGAAAAAGATTAAAAAATATATAATTACTAGAATTGGCACATTTATAAAAAAAAATTATGGAATGAAACTGATACCGGAAAATATATCCAATAGATATTTGGTAAGAGTGATTTCTTCAAGCTGTGTCAGATAAATCAAACAAAGTTTATAAAAGGATAACTATTCAGGTTAAAACTAGATTAATAGAAAACAAAAAATTTAACTGATTAAATCAAAAATGAAAACTGTAGAAATATAATAAATGGAGAGTTATAAAATGAAAGCATTTACTTGTAATGATTGTGGATCATGCAAATTGATTATAGTTGAAAAATGCCACAGATGCAATGGTACTAATCTTGATAAAGGACAACAGATGTTTTGTTATACATGTGGATATACCGGATTCGAAAAATGATTGTAATATTTACAGAGAAAGGGTGTTAAAATGGAGTATTTAAAAAACAATATGCTGAAAATCTATTCTATAGTTTATGGGATAGTGTTATTTTCGATTATATATATATTTAGATAAAATAAGTTTATATTAAACTGCGTAATAAATGCAAACTTAGGCTGGCTTAGTGCTGCCCTTTTTCATTTGTTATCAAAACTAACTTGATTGGACTTTTTTACAAAAATCATGGAAAAGCAGGTAATTTTATGGACATATAAGAAATTTGTAAGCTTTGC
Source organism: uncultured Victivallales bacterium (assembly GCA_964523175.1). Lineage (GTDB taxonomy): Bacteria > Verrucomicrobiota > Lentisphaeria > Victivallales > GWF2-38-69. The sequence goes on from CAZGAI010000454.1 coordinate 1,109, forward strand.
ATAAGATAAAGGCGTGGCTTTACTTTAGGAAGTAGGCGAAGCGGAATAGCTATGGCAAATCATACAATTTTAGCTCAAAGCTGTAGAGTCATGAACATGAATTCGCAAAAGTATCTGGAGTATATCTACAGGAATTTGATGTCATGCCCGCATAAAAATATGCATGAGCTCTTGCCTAATAGCTATATGAGAATTAACAAATGCAGAATATTATAAATATCCCGTTGTTATTTTAGCCCTCTTTAATTTTTTTTGAGGCTAGTTATGTCAAATGCAGGGACCTAATAAAAATCACACTATTTGACTTTTTATGTTTCACTATCCATATTAATTAAATGCAAAAATCATGAAATATTTATTAGTATTAGAACAAAATATTTCATCTTCAATAAAATTAGGTTGTAGGGACCTAAAAAAATCAGTTTAGCCTCAAAACAAAGACTAAACTAACAAACTTGGGTTAAACTGAACGATATTGGTCGTGTCAAGATATCAGCTCACCGACCGGTTTGCTTTGACCATTATATCAGAAATCGTCAGACAGGTTCATTTATCCTGATTGATTCACCATATGAATCACCATATGAATCACCAAAATCTCCTGAACTAATATGAAATACAGAGAAACTTAGCCCTGAAAAAGCTGTTGAGCTAATTGTCAGTTGTCTAAAAAATTAAACTTCTTGAAAAATAAATTAGTTACTATTTTTATCTAAATCAATGTCGCTGTCTTCAAGCAGATTATTTGAGATAGCTTTTTTAGTCTTCAATCCAAGTTTTTTGATATTTTCAGCCTGAGAAACAAGGTTGCCCCGTCCTAGAGACAGTAGTTTAAAAGCATTATGGTATTCACTGTCTGCGCGTTCTATATGTTTCCCAACAGCTTTAAGAGAATCAATAAAACTGCAGAACTTATCATATAACCTCCCTGCACGCTCTGCTATCTCTTTAGAATTTCTGTTTTGATATTCATATCTCCAAATACTTTGAATTGTTTTTAAAACAACAAGCAGAGTGGCAGGAGAGACGAGAACAATACTTTTCTGAAAAGCATCGCTGAATAGTTTTTTATCAGTTTCAATCGCTGTCATAAAAGCTCCTTCAATCGGAATAAACATTAATACATAGTCTAGAGCGCGGACTTCAGGTAGATCTTCATAGTTTTTTGAGCTTAAATCTTTAATATGATTTTTAATGTTCGAAATAAATTCCTTTAAGGCAAGGGACTTTACTTCCGGTTTATCGGAGGAGTGGTATTTTTCATAGGCTGTTAATGTAACCTTAGAGTCTATGATTACATCTTTATTCTCCGGCAGTCTTACGATTACGTCAGGTCGTTTTCTTTTACCTTCCTTATCCATAACACTGAACTGTGTTATGTATTCACTTCCTTTTCTCAGTCCTGAATCCTCAAGTACATTTTCAAGAATAATTTCACCCCAGGCTCCCTGAGTTTTGTGATCACCTTTTAAAGCATTAGTCAAATTAACAGCCTCTTTACCAATTTTAGAGTTTAGGTCTTTTAAGGAAGATATTTCCTGCTGCAGAGAAAATCTCTGTTTAGATTCCTTATCATAAACATCTTCAACTTTTTGTTTAAATTCCTTCAACTGCTCTCTTAACGGGGTTATTAAAGTTGAAAGGTTCTCTTTATTCTGGTCGAGGATTTTCTTTCTTTTATCTTCAAAGATTTTATTGGATATATTTTCGAATTTCTTTTTTAGTGTTTCCTGGGCTTGATTTAGTATTTCCATTTTTTCCTGAGATACTTTTCTTTCTTTGTTAAGAAGAGTTTCAAGGTGAGAAACCTGTTTCTCCAGAACTATATTAGAACTGCTAAGCTCATTTGCAGACTGTTTTGAAGTTTTCAGTTCAACTGACAGTTCTTCTATCCTATTTAGCTTTTCTTTCAGGCCAGCATTTTTAGAAATATAAGAGCAGTTTTCGTCCCGGAGATTCTCAATTAATTTTTTTATTTCAGTATTACCTGCATTTAACTCATTATTTCTCAATCTTAGAGATTGCAGTTTTTCTTCAAAAATTGCAGTATCTGCTGAATATTTAGCTCTTTCTTTTTCATTTAATAATTTTTGTTTATTGCTTCCAATAAAAAAATATATTACAATTCCGACAATTAACCCTGAGGCAAAAAATGCTATTCCTAAAATAATCACTTTCGATGTACTCCAATAATTACAAAATGTTAATAAATAACTAGTGCCCTTATAAAATAGTTTATTTATTATTTTTTAAAATAGAAGTTCAGGTTGATTTTATTAATATAGT
>CAZGAI010000455.1:0-3388 GCA_964523175.1 uncultured Victivallales bacterium
CAATGCCAAATGGCTTGTGATAATCTATTAAACCGGCTCATAGCTACTCCTTTATCATGTTGCGGGAACAACAATATTAGAGTAGCACTGAGCTATACCTAAACAAATCGGCAAATCGGCGAAGCCTATTGCCTCTGACCACGTCCCCTGGACGTGGTTTTATAGAATGGAGTAAATTTCCTGAACTTATAGGATTAACTGAGATGATTAGATGAAAAATTCTGACATGAAACTGCATCTGCGTGGCGAATCAATTTTTATTGATGATATTATTGTGCCGAAGCGTCTTCTTTATGGAGCAATATTCAAGTCACCTATATCTAAAGGAAAAATTAAAAAACTTGATATATCTAAAGCTAAGAACGCAGATGGTGTTCATGCAGTGTTCACAGCTGATGATATTCCAGGAACCAATCAACTTGGACATATAGTCAAGGATCAGCATCTTTTAGCTGAGGACTGTGTTGAGTATACGGGACAGCCTATTGTTCTTGTTGTTGCAGAAACAAAGAAAAAAGCATTTGCAGCATTCGATTTTATTGAACTTGAGATAGAAGAACTTACACCGATTATTGATCCTAGAATAGCTTATTCAAAAGGTGAATTAATTCAATCTGAAAGAGTAATGGTCTATGGAAGTACAGATGATGTTTGGGAACAATGCACAACTATAGTCGAGGGAATAGCTGAATCAGGTGGCCAGGAACATTTTTACCTGGAAACCCAGGGAGCACTGTCAGTTCCTCTGGAAGGCGGCAAAATTAGAGTACATGCTGGTACCCAGGCTCCGGGCGGGCTCCATCATAGTGTCTCTGAAGTATTAGGTCTTCCTATGCACATGGTGGAAATAGACATCAGGCGTCTAGGAGGGGCTTTCGGCGGCAAGGAATCCTGTGCTTTATGGGCTGATTTATCTGCAATGGCAGCACTATTGTTAAAAAAACCAGTTAAAATAGTTCTTGGTAGAGCTGAAGATATTGCAACATCTCCAAAGCGTCACCCATTTTCCAGCAATTATAAACTTGGTTTGAATAAAAATGGAAAAATTCTGGCCTATGAACTTAAAATGTTCCAGAACGCAGGAGCATTTGCTGATATTTCCCTGCCGGTCTTAGAACGCGCATTCCTTCATTCTGTAAACTCGTATAGAATCCCCAACAGTAAAATAACTGTTGCTTCATGCAGAACTAATATTATACCAAATGGTGCTTTTCGAGGATTTGGTGCTCCTCAGGCTATCTTTGTAATTGAATCTGCTATCTATAAGGCTGCATCTGTCTTAAATATTCATCCCTCTGTTCTGCAGAAAAAAAACTTACTTGTTGAAAACGACCAGTTACCTTTTGAGATGAGAGTTGAACACTGCAATGCATTGCGATGCTGGAACGAATTGAATGAAAAGTATGATATTAACAAGCGTATTAATGCTATAGAAATATATAATAGTAATAATATCCTTACGAAAAAAGGCATAGCTGTTCAACCAGTTTGTTTTGGAATTTCTTTTACTCAGACAGCTCTGAATCAGGCTGGGGCACTTGTCCATGTTTATGTTGATGGAAGTATCAGCGTCAGCACTGGGGCTGTTGAAATGGGACAGGGTGTTAATTCAAAAATTCTTCAAATAGTTGCAGACGAATTCTCTGTAGATGTAAGTAGGGTTAAACTGGAAACAACAAATACAACCAGGGTTGCAAATGCCTCCCCTACTGCTGCCAGCACCGGTGCTGACTTAAATGGTATGGCTGCTAAAATAGCCGCACATAAAATACAGGTTCGCTTGAAAAAAGTCGCCACTCAAATATTAAAATCACACAGCGTTAAAGATATTAAAATTATAAACGGAAAAGTCTATTTAAGAGGTAATAAAACTGATATTTCCTGGGAAAAATTAGTTGATTCTGCATATTGGGCAAAAACTGATCTATCATGTCATGCTTTTTATTCAACTCCTAAATTATATTTTGACAGAGTGAAAGAAAGAGGACAGCCATTCGCATATCATAGTTATGGTACTTCAATTACAGAAGTTACTTTGGACTGTGCCAGAGGTACATACCAAATTGATTCAGTAAAGGTTGTACATGATATAGGGAAAAGCCTCAGCCTTGACATAGATAAAGGTCAGTTTCATGGCGGTATTCTGCAGGGTATGGGTTGGGCTACGATTGAAAACCTGGTCTATGCTAAAAGCGGAACTCTGTTATCCACTACAAACTCTTATAAAATCCCGGATATTAAATATGGACCGACAGAATTGAATATAGATTTTCTCGAAGAAACAAAAAATCCTTACGCTGTCTGCAATTCAAAAGCTGTAGGTGAACCTCCTCTTATTCATGGAATCGGTTCATACTTCGCATTACTAAGTGCATTAAAAGCAGCAAGACCGGATAATGACGCTATACCTTCTCTGCCTATTACACCCGAAAAAGCATTTATGTATATTTACGATTAAAGTTTTATATGTGGGTATACCAGAAATAAACAGGAAAAAGGCTTGTAGCTCTTTTGAGAACAATAAGCTATAGACTTGCAAAGCCTCTTGCCTCTATTAGTTTTCTATAAAATATGACAACAATATAAGCCAGATGAAAAAGCAACGCATTATATTGAAAAGGATTTATTCCATAAAACAGGCCATTTCATGCTTCTCCCAGTATGACGCGTTTACCAGCAGCTTTGCTGAGCAAACAAAAGGGACAAATCAAATTTGATTGCCCCTTTTACGATATTAAGTAAATAATATCGTCTATGTAAAAACTCTAAGCATAAAATACGCAGAGTTGTTTAATTATGTCACTGTCAGTTATTTTTTTTGTTTTCTTTTGTATATGGTTATCATAATATGAAGTTATTGCCTGGCTACATGCATCATATTCGGCCAAGTAGCAAGAAGACATATTTTTATGATTTGTTTTCATTATAAAAGCTCCTTAGTTAGCCTTACTTTTTTTATTATTTGATTTGTTATAATAGTAATACATAGTTTTGCTGTATCCTTCATATGCCTCTATATAGCTTTCAAACATTTTATTAAAAATAGTTTTCATTTCACAGCCCTTATTTTTATGCACACGTTAACATTTATCTACAAAAAAAATCTCTCTTTGTTTTTACTACACTATCTTTCTCTAAAGAACCCAAAAATTTAATTAATTTTTAACATAGCTTTAAATATATGCACACGTTAACATTTGTCAAGTTAAAAAGTTTTTTATTTATATTTTTTATAGATTTTCTTATTATAAGTGCAGAATTGATATATTTAGATATTGATGAATAAGTGTCTTTGGTCTCAATTCTGGAAAGCAGAAAATTGAGTCCTTCAGTAATAAACCTAAAATCCTCAGTTAAAAAGATCTCATATTTTAGAACAGCCTAATCA
>CAZGAI010000456.1:0-3381 GCA_964523175.1 uncultured Victivallales bacterium
TTTGGAGTAAATGCAATTTTTTATAAACTTGCTACCTCCGGTAAAAGTGCAGATCCGTATTTGGGTATGTTACTTTACTGTTTCGGAATTTTTGCTATAGGATTATTAGCCTATCTTTTTCTCTCTACACGATCCTCTTTTAATTGGGCGTGTGTAGGGTACGGTCTTGCTGCTGGATTAATCTGGGGAGTTGGAGCATTGCTTGTCGCATTGGGGTTCTCAAAAGGAGTCCCTGCCTCTTTAATGGTGCCTTTATATAGTACAAATGCTTTAATAACGGTTTTACTCGGTATTTTTTGTCTCAAAGAAATACCGGATACGACAGGAATGATAAAATTAATTATAGGTACAGTTCTTATAGTTATTGGTGGAATTATCGTAAGTATATAATATTTATTAAGGATCATTAGCTATGGATAGTTGGCCTGCAAAAAATACTACCTCTTCTCCTGTATGGGTTGCAGCAATATCTCCTGTTTCGTGTTACAATCAGGATAAACAAATTGAACGGTATATAGACTATGAAAATCAAGGAGCAGAACTCATTGTTACAGGAGAAATTGCTGCTGATTGGAGTAAAAAGAGGATAGAAGGTCCAATAATACGTTTTAATGGTAAGTATTCAGCAACAGATGACCTTGAAGCAATCGCATGTTTTGGCCCTCCTGAGGCTAATTTTTTGCCAGCTATTCAGGGGGTGAAATTAGTAAAAGCCCTAAAAACTAAGTGCAGAAAGTCTATAATAGCCAATGTAGGTGACACTGGAGCCTCTCATGAGGACAGAATGCATCTGATTTCAGCATTGTCTGATGTTGGGGTCGATGGTTTTGAAATAGCCTTATCCTGCCCCAATATACAGCATGGAGAAGTGAATACAACAATTAAATGGTTTGAAAACAGTATGCGATTTATAGAAGAAATTCGTTCTCAAACAAATCTGCCTGTAGGGATTAAGTTAGGAACCAAGCATTTTAGCCTTGGAGAAGAATATTTAATACAACAATTCCGAGATGCAGGTATTTCTCAAATAACAGCTATAGATGCAACATTAACAATGTGTCCGCCAAATATTGTAGGTAATTTACTTAAAGAACCATTTTCTCAATTCCCTGCTTTAAGCTTTGTAGGTATGAGTGGACCATGGTGTCATTATTTGCTGTATGGTCACATTGCTCGTTTGAGAACGGCATTGAATAAAATGAATATAAAAGATATTTCATTATCTGCAGCAGGTGGAATTTTTTCTGTTGAAAACGCAATAGAGCTATTAGTTTTAGGTGCTGATAGTATTCAACTATGCAGTTTGGTTTTGTATCGGGGATACCAAGTTATAGGTGATATTATAAGTGGTGTTAAGGATTGGATTTCGACTCAAGAACAAACTACACATGATTCTACTTTCAAACACTATAGTTTTGTATCGGAAGGCCTTAAAGATATTTATGGGGAAAATTATACTGAAACATGGATGGCTAAACGTCCTGTTTCCAGAACAAATTTAAATAATTGCAACAATTGCGGTATTTGTACAGAAACACCATGTCTTGCACGTGAAAAAAAGCAATATGCTCCAAAAATAATTGATGGCTTATGCAGTGGATGCGGTTGGTGTGTTCATGTATGCCCTAATCGTGCTATCGCAATGGAAGCTAGAAATTAAAATGAAGGAAGTTTTATGAGTATAAAAGTTTTTGTTATTCGTGCAGATAATTTGGAGGAAATCGTTGATAGAGTATCAATAGTAGCAAATGATGTTTTACAAAATAAATCTAACCAGTCGATTTTAGTTAAACCAAACTGTGTAGGAGCGTATAAACCGGAACGTGGTGTTACCACAAACCCTGATTTAGTTTACAGTATTTGTTCTAAATTAAGTGTACAAGGTCATAATATTACTATGGGAGATTGTCATGGTGGTAGCCCTGGCACAGTCAATTATATCTTTACGAAAGCTGAATTTATTCCTAAAAGTGCTAAATGGTTTAAAAATATTGGAATAGATGCTAAAGAGACAGAACTAAAATGCCGTCCTTCCGGTAAAGTATCCCTATGTACTACAGCCTTAGAATCTGATTTGGTTATTTCCGTAGCTAAGTTTAAAGCATCATGTTATATGATATTATCAGGAGCTGTAAAAAACTTATATGGAATGATTCCCGGAACACAAAAAGCCAAAATACACGAAGAGTTTCCAGGCAGAGATGATTTTGCCAATATGCTCATTGAACTTTCTAAAAAACCAAAACGAACTATGGCTATTATTGATGGAAGTATTGTGATGGAAGGTAATGGCCCTGTTCATGGAAAGCTTCGAAAAGAGAATATTTATATTATATCAGAGTCAATTTACGCAGCAGACTTTATTGTAGCGCAAATGATGGGATTAAAGCCTGAACAAATTCCGACAGTAAAAAAATCTATAAAAGATGGGTTACTGAATCCTGAAATGATAACTTTAGTTGCTGATGAAGGAGATATTCTTCTCAAAGATTTTATTGTGCCTGTTACACTGTCTTCATATATGGCTGGTCAGGATGATAAAGTAGATGAATGTGTTCGAAAAATTGCATCTATCAAGGTTATTTTTGATTATGAGAAATGTATTAAATGTGAGCAATGCAAAGAACACTGCCCTGTAAATGCAATTACAATGACGCCCAAGCCTGTAATCAATGAAAAACTTTGTATACATTGTTTTTGTTGTAATGAACTTTGCCCTGTAGGTGCGGCAAATGTTGAATCCAGCATTCAGGACGTTTGGGATAATGTTATGAGTTCAGAAGCTTAATATGGACGAGCCTATATTTATAGAACTTCCAATGTCAACTTTTGGGGTTTTCACCGTCGCATAGTTTTGGCGAGATAAGAAAATTTCGTTTGCAATTTTAAAAAAGAGATCGGTTTCGGTTTTAAAAAAGAGAGAAATGAAAATGACTACAAAAAAGAACTGCAGTCCAAACAAATTTGATATTTCAGAATATAGCGAGCAATTAGGACGAAGCTACGAAAGCTTAGCTAATGAAAGCGTATATTTATCTTTTCATCATACTTATTTAATATGGGAAGAATGTAAAAAGGCTGTTGGTATCGAAGAAGGACAACGAATATATGCTGCGTTTTGGGTTGACTACGCCAAGCTGATTATCAGAGCGGTACTCGAGAAAATGGGGCTCAAGTGTATACCAGATTTATCTACATTTGGAAGGGTAATGCAATGCATAACGAACGGAGCACCCTCTTTATATGACATTATTATTGACAAGCCCGATATGCATGTTGGTCATATTGCTTGGTGTGCAAATCCTGGGATGAATAGATTTCCTGGGGCAGGATATAATACGGGTAGTTATTTAAGGGCAGAAGGGTATATAGCACCACCTT
>CAZGAI010000457.1:0-3366 GCA_964523175.1 uncultured Victivallales bacterium
AAAACTCCGAGCTTTATTTATTAAATATTTACGCATTATATTGCTGCATACTGCAAAGCCGCCATATCCGCCAAAAGCTTTGCTTAGGGTGCCAAGAATAATGTCCGGCTGAGAATCTAAACACAGCTCCTCACAAACCCCTCCCCCATTACCAAAAACACCTACAGCATGTGCTTCATCGATTACTAATAATGCCTCATATTTTTCAGCCAATGAGACCAGTTCTTTGATTGGCGCAATATCTCCATCCATACTGAAAATTGAATCGGAAACAATTAATTTACGACCTTTTGTTCTTGATTTTTTAAGAAACTCCTCCAGATGAGTCATATTTTTATGTCTATACCTAAAACATTTGGCACCACTGAGCAGTACTCCGTCAATAAGGCTTGCATGATTAAGTTTATCGGCATAAATTTCATCATTTTTTCCGGCCAAAACATTTAATACACCAATATTAGCCAGAAAACCACTTCCAAAAACCAAACATGCCTCATTGCCACAAAGTTCAGCCAAGCTATTTTCAAGTTCTTCGTGTATAGTCAGGTGGCCGGAAACCAGTCGTGAAGCAGTTGCTCCGCAACCATGTTCATCCAACGCTTTACGGCTACCGTTTCGAACAATAGTGTCGTGAGAAAGATTTAAATAATCATTAGAAGACAAATTTAGTACTTCTCTGTCTTCATAAATAAACTTTCCGCCGTTTGAGAAAAATGGTCTTAAACTACGCATTAGCCCTTTCTCATCAATCAGGGCAAGTTCATTCTTTAAAAATTTAGTTTTTTCTACCAAAATATCATCCTTTTTTATTTAATATTTACATCTAAACTTAACCTACTAATTGAAATTGATAAAAATTCCAATATATTACAGTTTTTGCATGATTTATATTACAGTTTTAGAATAAAACTAACAATAAAAAATTAACATCAGATACATACAGACTTTATAAGCAAAGTTTTATCTATTTAATAGTAATTCCATAAGAGTAAAATATGATATTTAAAAAAGAAAAGTTTAAGCGGGTACGAATACAACAGCGTTGGTCATTATCCGAACTTGCCCGCCGAAGCGGAATCAGTAGAATATCCCTGTCCAAGTGGGAAAACGGAAAATTGATTCCTTCGGAGAAAAAAACTCGAGAACTTGCCCGTTTTTTAAATATACCTGTAAGCGAAATATCAGACTTAGGAAATGAACATCCCGTTTCATCAGGCAGCCTTTCCAAAATAGCTGAAGACTGCTTCTCTCTTGCAGAATTTGATGATACCGTACATCAGGATAAAATTACATCTCTTTTTGCTGGAATATCAAATCTTGATAAGAAGATAAAACAGGCATCTATAATAATAAATGCACTTATTTCTTCTATGCATTCAATATTTTACGTTAAAGACACAGAGCAGAAGTATATAATAGCAAACAAAGCATTCCTAAAAAATTTTTCACTGGACAGTAACTATAGTGTTCTCGGCAAAGAAGACAGTGATTTTTTCACTAAAAAGGAATCTATTTTAACCGTGGAGGAAGACTATAAAGTACTTCTCACCGGCAAACCAATCGTTGACAGGGAAGGATACATTCCCGGCACACGGAAAAAAAAGTGGGGACTGATTTCCAAAATTCCAATAATTGATCTGAAAAAAAATATAATTGGTGTTGCCGGAATAATAATTGATATAACAGAGCGTAAAAAATCAGAAGAACAGAGATTAGCCTTGAATAATGCAGTCAATAAACTAAAAGAATGCATATGGGTTGCCAAAATAACAGATTTAGATAAAAATAATTATAAAGTCGTTTATATCAATGATGCAATTGAAAAAATGTCCGGTGTTAAGACAGAGGAGTTTCTGAAAAATCCGGAATTGTGGGTAAACTATATTCATCCTGATTATAAAGATAAAATTAATAGACAGAGACAGTCACAGGCATTCCCCCGTCACTATCAATATAAAGCAATACGGCAAGATACCGGAGAAGAATACTGGAGGGATGATGTTACATATAGAGACGGAGACATGTTCTTTGGTATCGCCAGAGATGCATCAACAGCGAAACTGAAGATACAAAACACTCTTGCTGAAAATAATCTAAATATAGCAAAGGCATTTATAAAAGAGGGAGTGGCTTTAGATATAATATCAAAGGCTACAAATATTCCACATGAACAGTTAAAGAAATTAAGAACTGAGACCAATTAAATTTGTCTTTTATTGTAGAAGGTATTATTGTACATTCTCATTAAAAAGGGAAAATCATCACTCAATAACTATATTTGAGAAAAAATAAAATTATCCGGCTACAAATATGAAAAAACGTCATATTATAATACCAGCATTTTTAGTTATTATTATTTTAAGTTTAAGTTTTCTTTTTAAATTTTTATTGGATTATGAAAAAAGAAAGTTTTATAACAACGAGAAAAAGTCAATAGAAATTCACACTTATTCACTCTCAAATGCGATTTGGTACTATTTTGCAAACCTTGCTACATATATCAAATTATCTGCATCCTATTTTGAACAAAAGTTTGATTCAACACCTACTACCAATGACTTAAAATTATTGTATGAAAGTATTTCTCAAAAAGATATAAGTCTTATTAATGTAGGTTTTTTGAATGTTTCCGGCATCTTGACAAGCATATGCCCTACAAAACACTCACAAGAAGTTGGCATTAATTTTTCATTCAGAGACTACTTTAAAAAAGTAAGCCAAACAAATAAGAGTGTTATTTCAGCTCCAATATATGACTACCGTCCCTTGAAAGGTGAAAAAAAGCAACGCGCAATTTATTTAATCACACCTATATTTAAATCAACAGCGGAAAAAATCGGATACTTATCTTTAAAAATCAGCTTAGATGACATTTCTAACCTAATAAAGGTTCCTCAAAATTTAGCAGATAATATAAAACTTAAATATTATGTTGTAGACCAAAGCAACAATAAATTTTTATACACGCCTAAAAACAGTGGTGGATTGAGCCATTTTCTATATAAAAACGAGACAATTAAGTCATTTTTACTCGAATACACTAAAGCAGCCAAAACAGGTGAATGTACTTTGGTTAAGAAACAGGGAGGAGAATTATTCATCTGTTCAAACAAACTCAATATTCAGGGCACTGAACTTACTTTAATAGCTTTGATTCCATACAAAGAGGCATCTAGTTATTCATCCAGCTTTTTAAACCGTATTTTTTTAATGGCCCTTTATATTGCAATCATAGTTATAATGGTAACAGGATTGATCATTTATAATGAATTTATACTCAAAAAATTAAATAAAAGAATTGAAAAACTGGAAATTCTTATTGACGAAAAGGAGAAAAAGAAAGATCTAGATCAAATCACTCACTCA
>CAZGAI010000458.1:0-3357 GCA_964523175.1 uncultured Victivallales bacterium
GGGGAGAGTTATTCCGCTATTCTTGCAACCGGCGGTGTAATAGGAGCACTGCTTTTATCGTTTTTGCTAAATAACCTTCATCATAAGTTCCCTGTAACAGGATTTTTATCTTGTCTATAAATATTATTTCAATAGAACCAGTTACTGCATCTTCACTAGTAAGATTAGAAACTACTGAAAATTTAAGTTCTTTAAACGAAATATCTTTAAGTTGTACTGAAGGAGTTTTACCTGTTTAAGCAAATCTATTTCTCCAGATATAGATAGAATTAAAATTAACTCCTGTTCTTTTGCTATAATCTTTAGGGCTTGAATTAGACTCAGTGAAATCATTTACTATTGCACTCCATTTTTCCACTGTAAATTTACTGTGAGATGACATTTTGATACCTTTTTGATTAAATTAATAATATCAAACTTATCAAAATTTAAACTATTTATTTAGTATTAAAAGATGGGCTCAAATTTACAGTTACATTTATTTAAGATATTACTTTTCTGAGCAAAAAAACAAAAAAGCCTCAATAAATACTATTGAGGCATGGTCCGCACGTCACCTAAGACTTACGATCTTTATAACATATTATTGTGAGTTTTGTAATTATATGATATGAGATGGATTTTTTATGGTCGATGTATTCGCTTTACTCTTTGTTTTTTTAATTAATACCTTAGCGTTTTTCCACCAGGTTAGAGAACTCGAGTCAGGAACTCCAGTAAAATCACAGTCACCCTGTATTAAGAGTATATTACCGTTTAAATCTTCTGTAACATAATAACGGAATTTTTTCAAGAAAAGTTTATTGCTGCCGTCACACCATCTGTTTAAGCCTCCTGTAAGTATGTAGCCCGGCGTCAAATTATAACATTTAATCGGGGCTATATCACCCCACCTGGGATATACTGGTGGTTTCGGCAACGGTAAAGGCACATCCGGCATAAACGTTATATTATTATTTGGAACATCTTTCGTTTCATCATATCCTACATACACATTTTTACCGCTCGCTTGATCATGATAGAGGCCTTGTATGCGTGTTATGTCCTTTGGCATGGTTAAATATATGATTTCTGAAAGTTCTTTTGCGTTTTTCCACCAGGCAACTGATGTATCCCCCTTCTTCTCTTTGTCTTCGAGTGCTAACTCTGACTGGGTTAAAATCTTATACATATTTTCATTATAACTCAGTCGATACGAAAAAGCCGTAATAGGGTTATCGCTTGGTCCAGAACACCATCTGTTAATACTACCGGAGATTTTTCCTGCATATGTCATATTATAGCATTTAATTGGTACGATATTTGCCCACCGTGGATACGCGCGATCTTTAGGTAGAGGCAAGAGCACGTTTGGAATAAATGATATATTTTTGTTTTTGACGTCTATTGGCTCATCATAACCGACATAAACAGGAGTTTGGCTCGCTCTATCAAGATAAAGACCTAGTGGCGGGGGAGTGTTTGGTCCCGTTTCAACAACATAGCGCGACCGCTGTTCTGGCCCACCCGAGATAGGGTTTACTCGGCTACAGGCGAAGTTACCGCTCCTCCCCTGAGTCCCATGCGTAAACCATTTGGAGGTGGCAGGATTGCATGTATGGACTTGGTTGTCTTGGATGGGCGCTGGGCCCGGCAATATGTCGCAGAGGCCGTATGTCATAAGGATGGCAGTACCTTGTCCGTTCTCAACTTGATAACTGCGCGCATATAGTGTCTCCCCCACATTCAGTGTCGTATTGAGGTCTGGCGTCTGATAGTAGCCGATAAATTTGGGGAACACCACTTCAGTCCACATTGATTCAGACAGCGGAAGCTCATTGCGCTGGAACTGATAATACACGCGCTCGCCATTTGACTGGACAAAGCCTTCACCCCCGGCTGAAACGCGCACGTGGATGGGGATTGTTGACGTATTAGTTAACGCCTGCTGGCATCTAGAATCGTATTTGGGCGGTGGGTTATCATACGCAGAGGCATAACAGGACATAAGAATCATGATCTGTAGGATACGATATATCATGTAAAATTTTTGCATGTAATTTATTCCTTTTCTGTACATTTTTCCTTTTCTGTACATTTTTCCTTTTTTTTAGAGGACATCGCCCGTCACGGTTCACCTGCTGATTTAGGTCCCCCTCGTCATGATAACGGGCGGGAGACTTTGTGAGGCGCCGAACCCCGGCTTGACAATTCGATGAGTGGAGTTACGGGGGGCGGGACATCGGCAATACATAGAGCGGGTCCCTTTACGAGGGCGGAGGTCAGTCCCAGAGACGACTCGTTTTATGAATATATCATAAAGGTTGATATCTTTATTGAATGTTTTTTTCCTTTCATCTTTTCCGCGGGTTGTAGTTGCGGGGCTTGATACGCGAGCAACGGACACAAATGTGTTTGTAAGCAATGGCGACCGATTAGTCCTTGGTAAACTGTGACGCCGCCTGTTTTCTTAAAGCGACGAGAAAGCAGCGGGTCGCGCGACATTTGTTAGAATTCATGGTTCTTCTACGTTTTAATCAAAGGAATATAAGATTTTTCAAGACTTCATATTTATCAAATATAACTTAGATTCATCTATAATTATATTTATAAGGTATTTTGAAGTTGTAGTCAATGAACAAGTCTATTTTTTTTATATTTTTTATTTGATCCATTCCTTTATAATTTCGTCCGCCAAATCCGGGATACTGTGATTTTAAATTATCCAGAACAGACCAGAATAAATCTTCAGCCATATTACCGCTTCTAACTTTGCCGGCATTAGATAAGCCGTTTCTGCTCGGTGGAACTGCACCTCTTATTGTACTTAAAGGTTTACTGTGATTTTTTAGGGCATCACATACATCATTTAGACTAAAGGCATGTGAAAGTTAAATGTAAAGCATGAATATGACATAAATCCAGGGTGTAAAACTTCGGGATTTTTTATATACTCAGTGTTTTATTGATAGTTTTTTTACTAGATGACCGGGAATTAACTCGACTATTTGGCGTAATGTGCTAATATTTGTTCTGGTGGATTTCATTGTGAACTCCTATTTTTTTAGTCATTAATAAAGTGGTCTAAATCCATCATTTTTCAAGCAGTCAATCTTACAGAATAAATATGTTTTTGTTTCGGTCATTATTGTTTTGTATATTGATTTTTATTTGAAATTTGATGATTGTAATTTGTTATTTATAAAGCCTATGGGGTGGCTGTGTAATATTATAGTTTATTTCTCTCTGTATATCTATAGATGCCTATAAAGTATGTTTATTTTCACCAAAATGTCTGTAAAAGCCCATTGGTAGATCAGCATTTTTCAAAAGAAAAACAGATAAACTCATTTACTTTACATCAAAGCAATTAATTAA
>CAZGAI010000459.1:0-3356 GCA_964523175.1 uncultured Victivallales bacterium
ATTCCAGATATTATTGCATTACTAATTGTAGCATGACGTATTAATATCAACATAACCAGAAGTGTAATAATAATTACGCCAACACCTTTCCAAAATTGTGTTAGCCCCTTAGTCTTGGCAGTTTTAATCATATCAACTAAATAAGTATCTTTGTCCCTTACAACTTTCCAGTTAAAAGCTATAAGAAGGATTGCAATAATATTTGCTCCTCCACCAAGACCAAAAAGCATTCCAAAATTATGATGAAGCTGATAGTAACCAGCTAATGAAAAACCTATAAAAAACCCAACGTTCATTCCGCTATAGTTCCATAGAAAGGCTTTTTCTCTTTTGGGGTCATCAGGATCACTAAAAAGCTGAGTGACCATACAATTCATGCATGTAACATTCAAACCGCTACCTGTTAGGAAAATTGCTAATCCAATCATCATTAATGTTACACGTGACTGCATTGGTGCTAATGCGGTAAAAACAAGGAAAACTGCTGCTATAATCTGCAACCCCATCGACATACAGAAAAGTAATCTATTTGAGATATATCTTCCCCCCCATGTATCCGCCTAAAAAGTGAAGACCAAAGTTAAAAGCAAGAAAACTCCCTGTTAAAGCCATTACAGATGTTATAGATAACCCCAGTTGCTGAGTTCCGTAGAGTGTTAATGTTTGTAGCAAAATAGCATAACTCAGTGTGGAAAAAATCTGAGTGCAGAAAAGTGTAAGCATCCCTCTACCTACATCGACTTGGTCTGATTTCTCTAAAATGTGTGCTTCGTCTTGAGACATATACTCCCCCTTTTTAGTTTAAGTTTATTTACGATATATTATTATATTTTCCTATAATCTAGTTTGATGACTCATGCTTCAAAAGACAATCTTTCATATCTTTTCCCAGTGCGAATTCTCCAATATTTCCATTTGAACGAATAACGCGATGACACGGTATAATTAGCGGAAATGGATTTTTATTCATAACACTTCCTACGGCTCTATAGGCTTTAGGGTGCCCGGACAATTCCGCAAGGCGACCGTATGATAAGGTCTGCCCAAATGGAATTTTTTTAAGAGAAAGCAGAACACTGCGTGTAAATTCGGAAAAGTCATCCAGACAGAGTAAGTCAGGTGAAAATTGGATATCAATTTTTGAAGAGAAAAATAGTTCAATTGATTTTTTCAGCTGTTCAATATACCGGTGACCTATTTCTGAAAAAATAAAGTATCTGTTAAATAAACTTTTTACTGACTCCTGCTTATTTTCGTGCATAAAGCCATGTAAAAACTGTTCATGATGTAATTTATCAGAATCAAAACCAATTAGTTGAAGTTCATCAAAAAGATGTTCAATTGAAGCAGTAGAGTCAATAATGCATATTCTTAAAAGGTAAAATTGTGGTTCATTTACCCAGATAGGAACAATTAGACCAATAGGAGTTTCTAATATTGTAAAGCTACTTTCATACATATCGGAATATTTTAGTTTAGTTTATGAATTATATAGTATTTTCCTATTATTAATAATAAATTAACTTAGGCAAAAAACATAAAACCCAATTTACAAATAACAATTAATTATCAATTACATATATTCTAATAGATACTTGAGCATAAAGCACTAATCACAATGAACAAATAGCAAATAAAATCCAGTAATAGATAACTTTGCCTTTTGTTATTTAAATTTTTATATCAATATTAGGAAGTGAAGAATTTAATGGATAAACTGTATAAAATTGAATATTATGTGCCTCCATCACACTTGATAGAAACTAAGAAAGCACTATTTGACGCGGGAGCAGGGTGTATAGGGAACTATGACTGCTGCTGCTGGGAAACACTTGGTACCGGACAGTTTCGCCCTTTAGACGGTAGTAACCCTTACCTAGGGAAAACGGATCAAACTGAGAAAGTTAAAGAATATAAAGTTGAATTAGTTTGTGGAGAAGCATTTCTGAAAGCATCAATTAAGGCTATGAAACATGCACATCCATACGAAACCCCGGCCTACAATTACTGGCCTATAAATTTTATCGAATGAAAATCGAGGTTCTTTTAAGGCAAATAGACATTAGGCTATAGGCTTAAAAAAGAAACTGAAAATATTATTAACCTTCTTATACCACCTTTGTGGTGAAAAAAGTCGTTTTAGGAGAGATAGAAGTTATGTTATTTGTACAAAGATTATTTACTGATCCCACTGGTTATTTTGTATGGGTTTTTTTAGTTGTTTTTTCTGTATGCTGTCATGAATATGCACATGCTCAGGTTGCTTTATGGCAGGGAGACTCTACTGCTGCTGATAATGGTTATTTAACAATAAATCCATTCAAACAAATGGGATTGGCTTCATTAATAGCATTACTGATTATAGGCATTACCTGGGGAGCTGTCCCGGTAAATCCAAGGCGTTTGAGAAATAAGTATAGTGAAGCTTTAGTCGCTGCCGCAGGCCCATTAATGAATTTGCTGTTATTTATCCTTTTTTCTATAGCGGCTTCTGTTGTATACTTGAAAACAACTGATTTTTCCATACCCAGCACTGCTCTAAGACTGTTCTTTACAGGAGGTATGTTAAATATTGTTCTCCTGGTATTCAATCTGCTTCCAGTTCCGCCGCTTGATGGGTGGAGTATATTTACTTTTATATTTCCACATGTTCATAAAATAAATACAGAACTTAGAAACGGTATTATTTTCGGTCTCTTTATTTTAGCTTTTTTATCTTTCGGAAAATTGTTTGCTCTTGGCGCTGATGCAGTTTTGTTTATGGTTCAAATAATAGTTCCGCTTTTAAAATATTTTGGAATGTAATCTTCTTTTATTAAAAATTATTACAAATTCATAAAAAAACGGTTCTTCAATCAAAATTGAAAAACCGTTGAGAAATCTATAATTCTATTCTTATTTGTTTTTTTTTAAATAAGTTGCTTTTTTAGTTTCTAGCAGAGCACCAACCTCACCAAAATCGATGGGAGTATATTTTTTTGTTTCAAGAGCAGCACAGAATTCTTCCCATTTCTCATGATCCCAACTACCTTCGTTCTTTTTTACAAAATTCATTGGAATATTTGTGCGTGAAAGTTTCTTCAGGTTCTTTTCTTTAGCGTCCATTAAACATTTCCTTATTTATTGTTAGATAACTGGTAAAAACCAAACCTTAGTTCAACCTTTTTTCATATAAACAGTTAAATTAATTAAACGCTGATAAAAATCAAGTGCTATTCTATGAATAATTTACAAGAATTAAGCTATTTTCTAAAAAAAAGCTTAATTCATGCTTGTTTAACTAGCTATCATATCCAAAATCAGGTCCTACTGCTCCTGGAAGCTTAGTTTTTAACTTTTTGCTTTTGGGTACTGAT
>CAZGAI010000460.1:0-3355 GCA_964523175.1 uncultured Victivallales bacterium
AAAAGGCTGAAGTGGAGTTTGTATGCAGGAAAGTAATACTTCCATGAGTTCTCTTTTCTTGAACGGTTTAGGGAGGAAATCATTCATCCCGGCTTCAATACATTTCTTCCTATTGCCTTTTATCGCGTTAGCTGTTAACGCTATAATAGGTGTTTTATCTTTGCCTGATTTTTTTTCGAAAGATCTTATTTTGGCTGATGCTTCATATCCATCCATTTCAGGCATTTGGCAGTCCATCAAAACAATATCATATTTATTTGATTTGAATAATTCCAGTGCTTTTTTGCCGTTTTCCACAATATCAAATGAGCTCTTTATACCGGCAAGCATTTCTTTAATTAGTTTTTGATTAAATGCTCCATCTTCTGCAACAAGAATATTCAAGTTTGAAAGATCTCTTATCTCTTCAGCTGATTTTAAATAAGTGGGAGATTGAGGGCTCTTAACTTTTACACCCTGGTCAAGAGTAAGATTGACAAAAAATATTGTCCCTTCACCAAATTTACTTTTTATGCGAATTTTGCCGTTATAATTGTCAATGATTGTTTTAACAATACTTAGCCCGAGGCCTGAACCGCCATAGTGTCTTGTTATTGTGTTGTCTTCCTGTGAAAATGGTTTAAATAAAAGTTTTTTATTTTTCGGATTAATCCCTTTTCCGTTATCTAAAATTCTAAATTTAATGTTTGTTTTTTTGTTTTTCAATATTCTGGCTTTGACATCCAGTGTTACAGTTCCATTTTTGTCAGTAAATTTTATAGCATTATTTATTATGTTATTGAGAATCTGTTTAATTCTTAATGAGTCAGCTGATAGATACAGTGCATCCTTGAAATTTGATTTAAATTTTAGTTTTATTTCTTTTTCTGACGCATTGACGTCATATAGGTTAATGACGCCTAAACATAGTTCATTTAATTCAAAATTTACCTGTTCAAATTCAAACTTACCAGCTTCAATTTTTGAAAAATCAAGGATGTCATCAATGATGGAAAGCAATAGCTCTCCTGCCTGATGAATAGTGTTTACATATTCAACCTGTAATCCGTCTATGGCGGTATCTTTTAATATGTCAGCCATACCTAAAACAGCATGCATCGGTGTCCTTATTTCATGGCTCATTGTTGCTAAAAAGTTACTTTTGGCCTGATTGGCACTTTCTGCTTCTTTTTTTGCTTTTTCAAGTTCTTCTGTTCTTTCTTTTACAAGTTCTGCCAGGTGGTTTTCAATTTTTTTTCTTTTTATTTCTTCTTTTTTAAGGCTGATGAAAAACCTGATTTTATTTAAAAGTAGTTGTGGGTTAAAAGGTTTGGTGATAAAATCAACTCCGCCTGACTCATACCCTTTAAAAACGTGAAAATCGTCAGAATAGACAGCTGAAAGAAATATTATAGGTGTATTTTTACTTTCTTTCCTTTTTCTTATATATTTAGCCAATTCATATCCATCCATTTCAGGCATCTGAATATCCAGTATTGCAAGAGAGAAGTTATGATGCAATATTTTTTTTAAAGCTTCGTTTCCGCTATCCGCCTGAATTATTTCTACATCAAGGTTTTCAGTTATAAAATCCTCGAGAGTGAATAAGTTTTCCGGTTTGTCGTCGACTATTAATATTTTTTGCTTCATTTATTTACCTGCTTATTTAAAAAACTGGCTATTTCCTCGATTTTTATAATTTTATCGACTTTTACCTTACTGATTGTTGTTTGAGGCATGGTTGGATATAGAGCCTCATTAGGATCCTGTGCAATAACATATCCTCCATTTTTTTTAATATCCAAGGCTCCATTTGAACCGTCTCCATTAGCTCCAGTCAATACTATTGCAATTATACTTGAAAGATATACATAGGCAGCTGATGAAAAGAGAATATCAATCGATGGTCTTGAATAATTGACCTTCTCATCTGTTGACAACGAAAAAGTATAGTCGTCTTCAATAAGAACATGGTAGTTGGGAGGTGCAAAATAAATAAATCCTTTTTCTATGCTTTCTTTCTCTTCTAGTTCTTTTACATGGTGTTTTGAGACAATACTGTAGTGTCTCATTAAGAAATCAAATTCCTGGTCTGGTGAAATGTGCTGGACTACGATGATAGGAGTGGAGAAATCTTTATCAAGCAAAGCAAATAACCTAGCCAAAGCCTCCATACCTCCTGCAGAAACACCAATAACTATAGCTTTGAATTCTGTTTTTTTATTAGGCATAATCTATTTGAACCTTACTTTTTTCTTATATATTTTCCATTTTTTATCTATTGGTTCATAAAGGTGTGAAACAGAAGAAAAGTCTAAAGTTTCTTTGCTGCCAATAGCTAAAATTCCTCCAGGTACTAGAGCTTCAGTAAAAAGTTCAAGTACTTTATTCTGAAGATGTTTGTCAAAGTAAATCAGGACATTCCGACACATAATGAGCTGTACTTCACTGAAAACACGATCTACGGTTAAATTATGGTTGGAAAATACAAGCTTCTTTTTAAGCCGGTTTTCAATTTTCATGCTTTCATATTTAGAGTAGTAGTAATCACCAAAAGACTTTATTCCACCTGATTTCTGATAATTTCTGGTATATTGTTTAGTATTGCTTAAATCATAAATACCCTCTTTTGCTTTTTTCAGAGCAAGATCATTAAAATCAGTGGCATAAACAGTTGATTTTTTTAAAAGTTTTTCTTCCTCCAGCATGATTGCCATAGAATAAACCTCTTCACCGGTAGCACATCCGGCATGCCAGATCTTAACATATGGATATGTTTTCAGGTAAGGAATAACATTTTCTCTTATTGAGAGGAAGAACTGATGATCTCTAAACATTTCAGTAACAGGGATTGATAGGTCATAGACAAAAAATTTAAATTTACTTCTGTCATGAAGAAGCTGTGGAATTAATTCACTAATGAATTTAAGTTTATATTTGGTTACCAGCCCTTTGATTCTTCTTGTAATTGATGCTTTAGCATAGTTGCGAAAATCATAACCGTAATGCTGATGCAATGCTTCAAGTAACGTATCGATTTCAATTGTTTCAAGTTTTTTTTCTGTTTCGTTCATTATCTATACAGCCAGGCTCTCATAATGGAGAAAAGTCTGTCTTCTTCTACCGGTTTGGCTAAATAGTCACTTGCACCTGCTTCAATACATTTTCCTCTATCTTCAGGCATTGCTTTTGCTGTTAGTGCAATAATTGGTGTTTTAGCAAGTTTGGGATTCTTTCTTATACTTTTCATTGCTTCGTAACCGTCCATTACAGGCATCATAATATCCATAAGAATAATATCAACATCAGAGTTAGACTCTAGTTTTTTTAATGCTTCTTTACCATTTTCAGCCTCAATAACTTTCATTCCTTTTTC
>CAZGAI010000461.1:0-926 GCA_964523175.1 uncultured Victivallales bacterium
GCTCGGAAACAGACGAAAAGTTGAAAACAACGACTAGTCCAAGGATTAATTCTAAAACAAAGAGAACTCAAAAAAAATGTAAATGTAAGTGTGAAATTTATGCAAGAGTGACCGGGTATATGTCTCCAGTAAAGAATTGGAATAGAGGGAAAAAGGAAGAATATCAAGGAAGAGTGACTTATAAAGTTGCTTAATTAATTATAATTATACGCCTTTCAAATCAATGTAAATATAAATAAACTTAAAGGAATAACATTATGGATTGGACATGGTTTATAAAAGGAAGCAATTGGCAGATGAGTAGAAGAAATAAATGGTTTAAAATAGAAAAACTCGGCTTTCCTCATAGAATTAAATCTGAAGACCTTGACAGCTATCCTCTTTTAAAAATTTTAGAATTACTAAGAATAGCAATACATCCCTCAGAAGCTTTGATTAGGGGCATTAACAGGAATGAATTGCTTACATATCTTGACAAGCAGGGAGACAATATTTTAAAAGCTTTAAATGCTGATGAAAATACTATTTTTAGAAATTTGCATACAGGACATCTAACGAGCATTGAAAAAGAAAAGCTAGGAATATTTAATGTACAAAATTTAAGTACATTTTTTGAAAACTATGAACCGCATAGAGGTTTTAATTTACCGCTTTTTAATCGCTACAAACAACATTTAGAACAGGCTCAGGAGATTGTCAAAGATAATCCGAATGAATCGTATTTAGAAGATTCTGCTTTTTCAGACAGTGTTTTTAGTGAATTAAGACTTAGATACAAAAAAGTAAAAGTAAAAAAATATATAAAAATGGTTGAATATAAAATTGATTTAATATTAAATGAAGCTCCTGAATCGTTAAGAAAGGATTATTACAAGAAAGTTGACACAGAGGACTTATTCAGATTTTTTGAGGTTGCTTCTTAAGGT
>CAZGAI010000461.1:936-3353 GCA_964523175.1 uncultured Victivallales bacterium
TTAATAATTATGATAATAATAGATAAATATAAAAAATTGACTTTGTTTAAGTGTCAGGAAAAGAGACTGTACAAAATTATTTATATAATTGATAAAACAATCAAAAAATTAAAGAAGGATGATAATACAGTTTCAATATTGGAGATGAATAATAAGAGGAGTAAATATTATGATATGATTTATAAACTGAATGAAAAAATCAATCTTTTATTCGGTATTAATAGAATCGGGGAGAATTCTGGGTTAAACATGAAACCTTTATCTCAATCTGATTATAACCTTTGGGTTAATAATTCAAGTTCAGGGTGGAGCTATAATATATATACTGCTCCGGTGCATCCTCGTAATATTTTAAACCCCTACGGTGTATGGTTAAGTGGGTATTTAGGGGCAATGTTCCGAGTTTTGGAATCAGAAAAATACATGTCTGGTATTATAGCAGAGGAAAATCTGGGATTAATTGAGGATTTCAACTTACGCAAAAAACTAATTTATGCAATTATTTCTTATGATGTTGATTTAGTTAAAACCCTGGCCACAGTTGAAATTCTTCAAGACATTAAAAATGATTATGATATTATGGATGTTGTTATTGATAATAAATTTTCAAATAATCTTGATTTAATAATTGCATGTTTTACTGGAAAAGAAATTTTTATTCAGGAAAATCTATTTTAAAAAGAATTGAAAATTAGAACAGTTTTTTGACAATTTGAGAATGAAAGACTATGGAATTGACGTAAGCCATTGAAACAATAAAGGAGCAATTAATATTTAATTGTTCAGAGGTTAGGCAAGTAGTTAGGTGGAACTCCGCAAGAGAAATAAAAAAGCCTAATGTTAAAACAGATCAACAGAGTGCAGTTCTAAAAATAAACAAGGGAGTTGAAAGTCTCTGGAGCGTGATACTGTTATGGCCGTCTTGTTATTTTCCGAAATGAGAAGTAGGTGGAACAACTGAACTCAAGGACTTAGTCTAGTCGAGATTGAGATGTGATTATGGCAATCACTAATTAAGCGTTTTCTCAAATTGTCTTTTTTTTAATAATCAAAACGAACGAGCAAGGCTATCAAATGATAGGTAAGTATAGATTTTTATAAGACTTGATGTTTAACATAATTAGGGTTATACTATATGGTATAACATTTAATAAAAGGAGTTTTTGCTATGTTAATGAAAGTTTTCAATAAAGGACAGATTGTTATACCTGTTGAGTATAGGAGAATTCTTGGTATTCATACGGGAGATAAGCTTAATTTCACTATAGATAAGGAAAATAATGAAATAAAACTAAGTAAACCTGCATATAATTCTACAAAGCTTGCAGGTTCACTTCACAAATATGCCAAAAATAAAAGTTTTCCTTCAAAAGACAAAATAAGAAAAGCAATGGCTGAAGATTGGGTTGAGAAACATGAAAACTAAATTGATTGACACAAATGGTATAATTAGGTACCTTGTTGAAGACCCTAAAGACAACAAATATCAAAAAGTTTTTGATTTATTTGAGAGAACAGAAAAGAAAGAAGTTCATATTTTTATTGATTCCGCTGTGTTAGCTGAAGCATATTATGTTCTTACAAAGTTTTATAAGATACCTCAAATAGATGTATGTGAAAAATTAATAGGAATAGTTGAATTTTCTGGTATTATACTAACTGATAAAAATATTGCAATTAACGCCTTAAACCGTTTAAAAATAAAGAATATTGATTTTGTGGATGCTTTCCTGATAGAAAAGGCTTTGAAAGATAATATGTGTATTTACACTGCTGATAAAGATTTATTTAAATCTGAAGCCGACACTGAAAAAATATATTAGTCCTATTTACTCTCGAACAGACAAAACAACACGATCATTCAATTGATTTTTATAGAAGGGATTAAATTGAAACTCCTCAACGACTACGATAAAATTATAATATCCTTCTCGGGAGGCAAAGACAGTATTGCAATGGTGCTGACAATGCTCAATCAGGGTGTAAGTAAATATTAGATTGAATTTTGTACATTTATAATCCAACCTGGTAACTGTATAAAACATGTACTTTTTTCTAACTCAATGTGGGGAGTTTTCCAATGCAGCCCTTTTCCTCACTTTTTGCTGACGTGCAACTCAGCAATAAGTTTTACAAACCCCTGCTACCCACCCGGGACTCTCCGCTCACTATCAGTTTAACCCTGGCCGCTGCACGACCAACATTATTAAACTTAACGTTCGCTTCGTTTTTTCCTATCCAGGAAAAGCTCGTTTCTCTCGGAGGGAAGGGGAGCATCCCCTACACCCCTAAACAGGTCTGTTTTTGACCTTCACTATTTTTTGGCTCCGCTGCGGCATTCTCAATATTCCCGTATTGCTTGCCTGACCTGAGTCGATTGTTTGTGTCTGCTCGTACTGATCGTTGCCCTTGCAGAA
>CAZGAI010000462.1:0-3353 GCA_964523175.1 uncultured Victivallales bacterium
TCATTTATAGGGTTAAATATGAATTTGCCTTTCTTCCAATTATCCGACTTGAGCAACCTAAGACCTGTCCCTGATATTGAATATTCTCTTCATTTACCCGAAGAATTCAATGTATGGGATTTCAGTGACATCATAAGAGAATCCTATTTGAAATTAATAGAGAAAACTATCAAAATAGCGGTTGATAAAAATATTAAGATACTTAATATGCATATGAATCCTGGCATTTACTTTACTCTGCCAGAAAAAAAAGTATTTCTGTTTAGAAAATACAGACGTAAATATATTGAAAATACCAAACATTTTGCAAATAAAATTTCCGGAATGCTGAAAAAGACAAATATAACTGTATGTATTGAAAATACAGGAATATATGATAAAGACTTTATTCTCGAATCATTACTGCATTTGCTAAGATTTGATTGTTTTAAATTAACATGGGATACAGGGCATGATTACTCAAGCGGCAATAAAGATATTTTATTTATAAAAGATAATTTTAATAAATTAAAACATTTACATCTGCATGATGCAATAGGTAGAAAAAATCATTTACCTTTGGGTATTGGGTATTTGAATATTAAGGAAATTTTGAATGAAGTTAATGAGTATGTAGAAAGAATTGTTATAGAAACAAAAACAATTTCAGGGCTCAGGCAATCAGTAAAATATTTGAAAGAAATAGCGATTATTAAATAGTAAAAGGATACATTGGATAGCTGTAAAACATTTTATTAAAAGTACAGATTTAAAATAATGTAAAATTATGAATATTACTATAACAAAACCAACACCAAACGATAGTGACGAAGTAGATGAGCTTTTATGGAAAGTTCTTTGGAATCCAATTGATCTTCCAAAAGACATCCGAAATGAATTTAAACTTGATGGTGAGGAAATAACCCTTGCAGCAAAAGACAGTGAGCAAATAATTGGAATTATTGTTGCAAATAAAATTAATCATTCAGAATATGAAATTAGACATATTGCAGTAAATCCCAAATATCAAAAGTGCGGTATTGGTAAAAAATTGATATATGCATTAGAAAATATTCTCAATAAAATGGAAGTTGATACTGTCCAAACAATAGCACGTAATAGTTCTCAATCTTTTTTTGAAACAATAGGTTTTGTTAAAATGCGAGATTACAGAGCTCTCCCTAAATTTCTCAAATTTGGAATAAGTTTTGTATTGATGAAGAAAAAATTACCATCTATGACAAAAATAAACACGAAAATCAACTACAATCAAATTGCAGATAAGTATGACTGTACCAGAACCAGCAACTCAAATACAATTGATTTATTTCAGGAAAAACTGAAATTTGAAAAAGAAACGAAAATATTAGATTTTGGCTGTGGGACCGGTAATTATTTAAGAACAATTTTTAATCAGTTTGGATGCAAATGTTTTGGTATTGAGCCTTCAGATAGTATGAGAGAAATAGCGAAACAAAAAAGCCGAAACGCTCAAATTGAAAATGGCAGTCATGAATTAATTCCATTTCCTGACAATGAATTTGATTTCGTTTACATGACTGATGTTATCCATCATGTTCCAGACATGAATAAAATGTTTAGTAAACTTAACAGAGTAATAAAACCATCCGGTTTATTATGCATAGTTACAGAATCCCATGATCAGATAAAAAATAGATTTTACAATAAATATTTTCCTTCTTTAGAATCTGTAGAGTTAAAAAGGTATCCTGGTATTTCAGTCATAACTGAATATGCAGTACATAATTCTTTTGTAATTGAAGAAATACAGGAAAAAGAAGATTCAAAAGTAAAAATTTCTGAAGATTTTATTAAGCTTGTATCTGAAAAAGGTTATTCAATGTTTAGATTAATCGATGAAGATGAACATATAACAGGCTTAGAAAATCTTATCTTGGATTTTAAATTAAATATTGTTTTAAAAAACTCGGGAGAAACCTTAATTTGGCTAAAAAACTAAACAACGATAATTGTCTTCTTATTCTTCGAGGTCCATCAGGATCCGGCAAGACAACAGTTGCCAAAAGATTGTTTGAAATGGCTAAAAGAAAAACAGCCTTAATGGAGCAAGACCATTACCGTTTTATATTTAATCCCGCTGGTGGTGGAAGCAAACCTAATTCCGTGGTTATCCACCAAATGATAGAACATAATACGATGGTTGCTCTGAAATCAGGATACAACGTTATCCTAGAAGGAATTCTCAGTGTAAAGTCATATGAACATATAATAGACCGAATAATTTCAGTTCATACCGGAAGCTGCTATATCTTCTATTTTGAGATCAGTTTTGAAGAAACTGTAAAGAGACACTTGACCAAAGAGGGCAATTATACCTATGGAAAAGCCCAGATGAGAGAGTGGTATCCAGCAGCCTGCAAGTCTGGACACAACCTTGAGAATATTATTCCGGAAGAGTACACAATCGAACAAACAGTTAAACATATTCTTAATATATCCGGGTTTGAACATTAGAAATATGATAACAAATGGAAGCTGGTTTTTCATCAGGGGTACACTGGAATAAAGAGAAAATGAATAAACAAATAATAATATATAATGCTAATGATTTTATAGTTTCACAATGTGCTACATGTGATATTCCCGGTTATGTTATCATTGAAACAAAACAAAATGTAAAATTACTTCATGAAATATCCCCGACAAATAAAATGTTTGAAATATTAGCTACAGTTGAAAAAAAGATATACCGAATTATACAGCCTGAAAATATTTACTTTGCAAAGTTTGGGGAAAAATGCAAAAAGTTCCATTTTCATGTTTTCCCAAGAACAAAAGAAATCACTGAAAGATATTTAGAACAGTTTCCAAATACAAAAGATTTAAATGGACCTCAAATATTTGACTGGGCAAGAAGAGAGTATAAGGTAAATGAAGGCTGTCTTTCACAAAAAACAATAGATATAGCTGAACAAATAAGAATACATCAAATAATTTTATAATATAAATTTCCCCTTCTCAGTGCTAATACACCAGAACCGCGGCAAAAATTTATAGAGAATAATATGAAAAGAATATCCAAAGATATTATCCAAAAATATTTAGCGGTGTACCATCATCTTGACGAAAGCGGTCAACTGCACGGTAAAAATGGAATACTTGAATACATTAAGAAGGTTGGCTGTGTACAGTTTGATCCTTTAAATGTTGTTGGTTACAATTCAGAGTTAGTATTACAGTCAAGAATAGTCGACTTCAAAAAAGAAGATCTTTATGAATTACTTTATATAGACCGGTTGCTTATTGATGCATGGGATAAAAATATGTCCATCTATTCTATATACTGAAACTGAATGAAAATGCAGCAATATGAATTGTAATCTCAAATTATC
>CAZGAI010000463.1:0-3339 GCA_964523175.1 uncultured Victivallales bacterium
TCTCTTTACTGTTTCAATACTCCACCATAAAAAAATACGGAAAATATTATTTTCGACTGAACTCCTGCGATAATTGTCTTATTGTGAATACAGACAGTACAATAAAAATCCAGGGACTTATACTTACCAAGCGATATAGAGATGATAAAATCTCTTATCAAAAACCATCCCAATGATCTATAAACATTCGCTTGTTTTACATTGTTTTCATCCATAGAAGATATATATCATAAATAGTCAAAACATTCAATTGTTATTGAATATTGACTGTATTTTGAATAAATGAATTGACATTGATAATGACTTTGTTTTTTTTTATTTCAAATTATTTGTAATTCCCTAATATACATTTTTATATATTGTGCTATCTTACGCATTTACTTATTTAAGAATTATTGCGATTAAGGGGCGCTTATACAGGAATATATATGTTAAATTTAAGAAATATAGCTATTATTGCTCATGTTGACCATGGTAAAACCACCATGGTAGACGAAATATTGAAACAGGCCAAGATATTTGGTGTTCATCAGGAAATGCAGGAATGTTTCTTGGACAGTAATGATATTGAGCGTGAAAGAGGAATAACGATCCTCTCTAAAAATATCAGTGTTACCTATAAAAATATTAAAATAAATATTATTGATACACCAGGCCATTGTGATTTTGGTGGGCAGGTTGAGAGAGTATTAAACCTCGCTGACGGAGTTCTTTTATTGGTTGATGCAGCTGAAGGTCCTATGCCTCAAACCCGTTTTGTTTTGGATAAAGCACTTAGATTAAACTTAAAACCAATTGTTATTATTAATAAGGTAGACAAACAGGATTCAAGGGTTGACGAAGTTTTGGATAAAGTGTTTGACCTTTTTATTGAATTGAATGCTTCAGATGAACAGCTTGACTTTCCGGTACTATATGCCAGCGGGAAAGAAGGGTGGGTTAGCTTAAAAGAAGAACACGAAGGCTCCAAATCAATACTGCCTCTTATGGATGCGATTATTGAACATATTCCAGAACCGGAAGTAAAGGAAGGTCCTACGCAAATACAGATTGCCAGCCTTGACTACTCAGATTATGTTGGACGTATAGGTATAGGTAGAGTCTATAGAGGTGTTTTAGATATAACAAAACCGCTTGCCCTTATAAAGAGGGATGGGAAAAAAACAAAAACTCAGATAAAACAGCTTTTCGTGTTTGATGGACTGGCACGGAAAGAAGTTCGTACAGTTAACTGTGGAGATTTATGCGCTGTTGTAGGTATCCAGGGTATCGATATCAGTGATACAATTACTGATGCTGAAACCCCTGAACAGCTTCCTAATATTTCTGTTGATGAACCAACCATATCTATGGTATTTAGAGTTAATGATTCTCCATTGTTTGGTAAAGAGGGTAAGTATGTAAGTAGCAGACATCTGCGGGCAAGGCTCTTAAAAGAAGTAGAAAAAGATGTTGCCCTGCATGTAAAAGAAACCGGCGGAGATTCTTTTAATGTCAGTGGACGTGGTGTATTGCATTTATCTATTTTAATTGAAACAATGAGACGTGAAGGCTATGAAATGAGTGTTTCTCAGCCGCAGGTTATTCTCAAAAACAATAATGGTGTTAAAGAAGAACCTATTGAAATTCTGTCAGTTGATGTTCCTTCTGAATCTGCAGGTAAAGTAATTGAACTTGTCGGTGTTAGAAAAGGTGAAATGATTCTTATGGAGCAAAGGGGTAAAAGAAACCTGCTTGAATTTAATATTCCTACCAGAGGATTAATTGGATTGAGAAGTAAAGTAATGACCGCAACCGCCGGTGAAGGTATTGTTTCTCATAGATATACTCATTATGCACCATTTAAAGGAAAAATCCCCCAAAGAATAAACGGGGTAATGGTAAGTATGAGCAATGGTAATTCTTCCGCTTACGCTATTGACGCGCTTCATCAAAGAGGGACGTTTATTATAGGCTCAAATGAAGCAACATATGAAGGTATGATTGTAGGAGAACACTGCAAGGAAGGAGAGTTGATTGTTAATCTTCAGAAAACAAAACAGCTGACTAATGTTCGGGCATCCGGTACGGATAAGGCTTTAAAGGTAACACCTCCGAAAAATTTAAGCCTGGAAGAGGCTCTTGAATATATTGATGATGACGAGCTTGTTGAAGTTACTCCTAAAAATATCAGACTACGTAAAATACACCTTATAGAACATATAAGAAAACGTATGAAAAAGATAAAGAATACTGTGAATGATTTTTGAAGTTTTACTACGTACTACAATTCGCTAAAAACTTGTTTATTGATAATTTTTTGTTGGACATTGAATATTTATATCTTTTCATTAAACTTATTAAGCTTCCACGCTAAAAGTTGAATAGCTAAATAGTTTTTTGCAAACTTTGCGATTACTTAGCGTTTTTTGGGGTTAAGCCGCTCCGAGTATTAGCATTGGATATAAATTCAATAAGTTTTTTTACCTCTTGAATTTTTTTGCCCTTCAAATATTCTGGAAAACGACTGCTTAGCTCAGTCCAGGTGTTAATTGCTTCTTTGAAGTTTTTTGCCTGAATAGATAGTTTTATACTTAAAGTCATAGCTTGTATACACAGTTCAGAGTTTTTACTTAAAATAAAGACAGACATTGCATAACGGTTTGCTCTTAGAATTTTTCCTGGCTGTTTAGCAAGAATTATGGCCACACCCATACGTGCCTCTATTGTAGAGTCTTTATCCATAGGATGTTCCAGGATTTTTTGAAAAATCAATACTGCTTCTTCATTCTTATCATCAACTAATAACACCTTCCCAAGTTTGGCTAATATCATATTTGTATTTGATTCTGATGTATTAATTAACGCAGCTCTTTTGTAGTATCTGGCTGCAGAACGTAGATTTTTTTGTGCAATCTGAGTTTCAGCTAAACCTAAAAAGGCATCTTGAAGAATAACTTCATCTTTATTGTTAAGCAATTTATTAAAACAGGATTCTGCTGTTTGGTAATTTTTGACTTTAATAAAAAAGTACCCAAGTTTTAGTATGGTATCCTGATTACAATAGTCCAATGCTGTTTTTTGCTTATTAGTAGTTCTTTTCTCTACATATACTTTAGAAAGATGTTTTGAGTCAAGTGAAATCAGAGGTGTCAACAGCTTTTCGGCCTTATTAAAATTATTCTTTTCAATATAAATCAGGCCAAGGTAAAGTTTGGATTCTGTCTGTTCACGATGTGAAAGATTGTTATTGGACAATATTTCTTTGAAGTTAGCTTCCGCTTCATCCCAGTTTTCCCGGATATAATTTATACATCCGAAATAATAAACAGCTTTGGCCCAGGCAGGTGATTTAAGTAG
>CAZGAI010000464.1:0-3338 GCA_964523175.1 uncultured Victivallales bacterium
GCCAGTTTTTTTTGCCCTTATTTATGATTATAGGACAAATGTCCGAATCGTAAATGAACCAAATAGTTTTTTACCGATTTTCATATTACCCTCCGCTTTCATTTTTTTTATTTTTGTTTATTATATTATTTTAATATATGTAAATTATCATTTCTAATAATTTTTCAATCTGAAATCATAAATAAAATTCACTCCACAACTATTTCCGGATCTGTCAATATTTTATATCCATCTAGGATAATTGTATGTTCCTGTGTAAGTCCGTAAAAATACTTGGCCCGATTATCTGAGAGAGTCGCAAGGGAACTCTGTATAGAACTCTCTGCAACAGTTTTCATACCATAAATTTCGTCAATAAGAATACCAAATTCTATATTATCTTTCTCTGAATGAAGTACAATAATTTTGTTCAGGTTTGTAATTCCAGGAGATTTAAGACCAAAAAATATTCTTATGTCAATAACAGAAATAATCTGTTCATGCAGGCTTGTTATTCCCATAACAAACGAAGGTACACCCGGGAGCTGAATCAGGTCTTTCAATATACATGACTGACTGATGTATTTTGATTGAATTCCGTATTTTTCTTTGGCCAGTCCAAACTCCACTATATCAATATCTCTGTCAGTACTTTGAACTTCATCAATATTTAATGATAGTAAATATGCCCGTTCTTTAAGTATTTCTTTTTTCTGTTCTGCTGTCATAACAACAGCTCCAATATTATAATCTTCAGTCTCTAACATAATATTTTCTTCAGCAGATTTGTCATTATTTTCTTCAGCCTCTTCTTCGGGGTTTATATCTATCTTTTCGTCGATATTATTATAACTCTTATCATCTTTCTCTTCGTTGTTCATGATAGTTTCCCGTTATTTCATAAGGTTAATAATCATTTCTTTCATTTTTTTAGCAGTTAACCCTTTAGAGTCTTTTACGATGTTGGAGGGTTGTTCCTTTGAAAGGAGATTTTCTGCATTTCTAAAATGTCTCTGTGCTTCAGTTTTCTTATTAAAAGTAAGAAATAAATTTCCAAGCATAAAATGAGCAACAATATAATTGCTGTCAAAATACAAAGTCTTTTTAAAAAACTCAATAGATTCATCTATTTTTCCGGATTCCATATGAAGAGATGCGTATAAAAAATATATAGAAGGATTCATTTTATCCAAAGCGATTGCCTGTTTACAGCATTCAATAGATCTATCCATCTTCCCTAAGCTGGAATAAGCCCTGGAAAGTTCTATATATGCTCCGTTTTTGATTTTAGCTGAAAGCGTATCTTTAATAAGCTTCTCCAGCATTTTTACAGAGGTAGTGAAGTTTCCCTTGCTGTTAAGCTCTTTTGCTGTTGATAGGATCTTTTTTTCATCCTTACCAACTGCTTTTGTTTTAACAGGTAGTTTATTTATAACTTTTGGCCTCTTAAACTTTTTTACATTGCCAAGAGTTGTATTTATCGATTTAAAAGTAGTATTAACCTTTTTAATATTATCGACAATATTTCCTTCTAACATTGAATCATAATTCACGCTCGGCTTTATAACTTTGCCGGTAGAGGTAGTGCGTGTTTTAAATTTTCCATCAACTATTTTATATCTTTTATTTTCAATCGAAGAGTTTCTAAAAATAAAAGCAGAATTATAGCGGTCTTTTTTAAACAGATTAGGTACCATGAAAGTCTCTGTCGGAGATACAAAAAAATAGCCATCGTCATTAAGTGCACTCTTAAATCTTTTACATATTTTTGATACTGTTTCGTTTTGAAAATATATAAAAACATTACGGCAGAAAATAACATCGAATGAATCTGTATTATTACTCTTAAGAGGATAAGTGTCTGAAACAAGATTTAAATATCTGACTTTGACCATTTTTTTAATCTTCGGAGCCAGTTGATATTGATTTCTACCAATGTGTTTAAAATATTTTTTCTGAAGGAGTTCCGGGGTTTCTCTAAACGAATTTCTTGTGAAGATCGCTTCTTTAGCAATATTCATAAATACAGGGTTAATATCTGTAGCCAGAATTGAAATATCACACTTATCTATGAATGGAATAGTTTCATGCAGCATTATCGCAAGAGTATAGGCTTCATCACCGGTGCAACACCCGGCACTCCATATTTTCAATGACTTTCTTTTATAAAAAGCACTGTCTCTTAGTATTTTTTCAACAAAATAGTTCATATGCTCTTTATGTCGGCAGAAATGTGTTTCTCCTACGGTCAAATAGCTGGCAAGAGTCTGTATCTGTTTATCCGTCCAGTCTACCTTCAGAAGCTGGGTCATACATGTTTCAATATCCTTATAACCGAATGTATCCGCAGCGTGCTGTACTCCCCTAAGCAAATCCTGCCTTCTGGTATCCAGAAAATAGAGCCCCATCTTTTTAGAGACAAAATCCCTAAAAGTTTTAAAAAGTTCATCTGATACTTCATGCCGTGTTAACATTATATTCTTTCGTATCGATTTGGTCCCAATTATCGGTTATCATACCATTTTTAGGATCATTATTAATCGTCATTTGTTATCATTGTTTAAAAACATTGTATAACACACTCTAGGGGCGAACCTGTGTGTACGCCCTCTCTCTTTTATAATCCAAGTTTATATATCGTATTATTGTTAATAATTAATTGTGATTTCGCGTTTATCATTTTGTTTGTCAACAATATTTTTTTAATGATAAATCTGAAATCAAAAATAATATTTACTCCCCAAGCGCCTGCTGGAGTTTCTGTTCTTCGTGAAGGGATAGAAATTTTTCAGTATTATAAATAAGAACAAGGTTATTCGGTAATTTCACAGTTCCTCCAAACAGCTTAGGATCAGGTATAATTTCATTCATTTTTACAACATCGTCATTTGACGGTTCAAGAATACCAACAATATCATCCACAACAAAGGCTATAGTTCGCTTACCGGCCTGTGCAATAATAAATTTATCATCCAGTTCTATGTCTCTTCCAGCGCCGCCCAGCTTTTCTCTTACGCTCAGAACCGGAATAACGTGTCCATGAACATTAATAATGCCTTTGATTATATCGGGCGCATTCGGAAGTGGAGTGATTTCTACGGAACGGACAACTTTTTCAACCACAGTATAGGGAAGAGCATATTCCTGCTCATCAACAGTAAATACGAGCAAATGGTAAATTCCAACAGTATCAGACATAGTTAGCTTCCATCCTGGATAGGTTAATATTATAGATTTATCATTAATCGTTTATTTATATATTAAATTCCGTTGTAAGTTATATTTAAGAAATATTGATAGTTTAACTTTACTTATTATACTAACTTACTTATGATTCTAGGGTATTTATTATATTTTTT
>CAZGAI010000465.1:0-3318 GCA_964523175.1 uncultured Victivallales bacterium
TCAAATAAAAAGTATAAAAAAAATAGAATTGTTCATTGACTACAACTTCAAAATATCTTATAGATATAATTGCCGTATGATCTAAGTCTATTTGATAGGCGTGATGTCTTGAAAAATCTTTTTATCCTTTGATTAAAACGTAGAAGAACCATTTTTTAAAATAAAAGGTGAATAAAATGAATAAGAAGCAATCAACCTCAGCCAGTCTTACCCTAAAGCCTAAGGGTGTCCCTTATTCTGACGACAACTTGTATGTGATGTGCGCTATGTCCAAAGGGTCCAAACATCAACCTAACCCCTTGGTGAAAAAATTGCAGGGGTGCAGTGTTTTTAATATGATTGTTGAATGGGACGTCCCAATGGGGAAATGCCCCTGGGACAGCTCGGATCCTTCTCATTATTTTTGGCCGTCCGTCCAGGCTGGCGATATCTTGTTTCAACCCAACATATCAACCTGGGGCGGGCAGTTCACTCAATCTCCAATGATCAGGAACTCCTTCGTTTGGGGAGATCCTATCATCGAATGGGATGCCAAAACTCCGCTACCGGTTGAACGTGACGGAAAACACAAAGTGTTTCTATATATTGGCTATGAAAGTGGGTGCTGGGTTCTCGGAATTGAGACTGTGTGGAATGGGGTTGGTCCTCTTTTCTCTCGCTTCGAAGGGGGAAAAACCTACAACCTGCCATCGAATGGGGGGTATAACAAAGTGACTATGCCTTATCCCAAAGACATTTGGGATATGGGACTCGGAGTATTTGAAATTTGGAATTGTAATGCGGAATCTCTTCCCATGGGTGCTTCCTCCTTTAAGCTAACTAACCTCCTTATAGACGGTGAAACATTTGTTACCGACATCAATGACTATTGGACTCCATTTATCCCTCAATATAGCACGCAATCCGGGCCCTTCATAAACTACTCTAAAGAATGGTATGATGATTTCTATTCACAAATGAAAGTTGAGTTTACTGATCCCATGACCATGAAGATGACGTTTAAACCCAACCCTTATCCACCAAAGGACAATTAAAAAAAGAACATATTAATTGGAAACTTTTTTAAGAAATTTTTTCCTGAAACTCTTTAAGAATTTCCTTTCAACACCTATATAACTGCGGAAGCTAGACCATTTGTAATCATGGAGGTATTTTTTTAATGTTGGTAACGGTAATCCGTCAAATTTATTAATCTTCACAGGATTCAAATGAATATAGCGGGATAGTTCATTCTTATATTTCATGCTCTCTACAAGCTGTGATTTATAGCGCCCCTGAAATAAATGACCGGGTCTATTGTATTTATAATTCATTGATATCGTAAATGATGTTGTAAATGATTGCATAAATTTACTTAAATTTGCATATCTGGTTGTCACCATAAGATGGAAATGATTTGACATTAGGCAGTAACCTCGAATTATTACATCATATAATTCTGCAAATGCGGAAAGTTTATCTATAAAAAGGTCATAATCACTGTCTTTAAAAAATACCTGTTCCTCTATTACCACGATTGATAAGAAGGTGCATTCAAAAGAGTACATTTTTTTTATGTGTAGTGTTAAAAATAGAGATAATATGCTATAATGTAAAATTTAAGGGATAAGGGGGCAATAAAATGTTTATATTTCCGTATGGGTTAATTTTATCAGTAATAGCACTTATTCTTATCTTTTTCTTCAAACTATATGCCGTAACACCTCGTAAAAGGCAAAAGTGGGAAAGACGAGAGGCAATAGTTATTATAATAGCATTTATTTGCGGAATAGTAACTGCGATTTGGTTACGTTAAGTCGAGGATATACAAATGTATGATATAGACAAAAATACAATAATTTTTTTTGATACTATTCCTACTAATGAAGATTTCAATGGTCGATGTGATAGATGTACGGAGAATGTTTTAGAACTTATACAAAACGATAAACCGTATGAACAGTTTATGAAAGATATGATTTCATTTGGAATCCTAAATGTGAGTATGGTATTTCAATCGCTAATAACTGAATCTCTTTCCACCTATCCGTCAGAAGTTCAAGTAGATTTTTGTTAGGATATAAATTAAAATAAACTTTCTCTCCATCGGTAAGTATTTTTTTTGTTATTGGGTCCATTGGCTTGAA
The DNA here is from genome assembly GCA_964523175.1 of uncultured Victivallales bacterium. Taxonomy (GTDB): domain Bacteria; phylum Verrucomicrobiota; class Lentisphaeria; order Victivallales; family GWF2-38-69. The sequence continues at coordinate 2,127 of CAZGAI010000465.1, forward strand.
TTCATAGTAATTATTTTGATAATAAGTCGAATGTTTGTATTTGCTAGCTTTGTAAGAAGCAGTATAACTATCCTGAGGATTAGGAGAATCAGAAATCATTATTCCGTTTAAATTAGTTCTGCATTCTGCTATAGAAGACATTCCTTGGTAATTTTCATCTTTATAATAATTACCTTCAAAAGTAGGTAAATTTTCTATTGTTTCTTATATTATGATGCAAGCAATAAATATTTTGCATGAAAAAGTTTTTTATTCCCTTCTTCAGATGTAACTCCCTCGTCTGCTATCTGAAGAAATATATCTGTTATTTCTAAGTGAAAAGATTTAAATTTGTTAATCAATTCTGACATTTCCATACTCCATTTATTTTAAAAAACCGTTCCAGCTGCACCTAGTTGAACTTTTCTTAAATATATCCTTCATCTCAAACATTTAAACCTTTAATAGCTTTCAAGCTTCTGTTTCAGCCCATACAGTTGGATCAAGATTATAATAATTTTTCAACTCTTCAAAAAGTCTGGGGTGTTTACAGTGAAGTTGTTTAGGCTTCTCAAAAAAAGTTTCAGTTGCAACAGCAAAAAATTCTGCTGGATTAGTAGCTCCGTAAGAATCCATAACGTCTACCTGATTAGATTGAGTTTTGAGCTGCAACTCCATAAAATCATTGCTGAGTACTTTCCCCCATGTCTTGTAGCTGGAGCGATTTTTTAACATTGGTGTGCCATTGGCACTTCCGTTTTCCTGATCCAGTTGATGCCCGAATTCATGTAAGACTACATTGTGCCCATCATGAAAGTTTAATGCTTGAACTTTCACATGATCCCATGAGAGCACAACAGCCCCATGCTGCCAGGATTCACCTAAACGAGCACTTTCAGCACTTTTGATAATACCACTATGTAAAGAGTGTTTTTCTTGTGCTATATAAGCTTGTGGATAAACCAAAACAGTGTGCAAACTTGGAAAACATTTAGTTATATTTCGATTGAGCAGTAGCAAACAGGCTTCTCCAGCTATAGTTATTTTGACCTCATCTGTTATTTCTAATCCCCCACAACCTTCAAAAATTTTGCTGCTTATGAACTGTAAAGTCAGATTTTTTAATTCAGTTTTAAATTCCATAGAAAGAGTTTTATAAATAGGCAAATTTGATATAAAAATGGTCTCCCATTCTTTTGGGAAAGGCATTCTC
>CAZGAI010000466.1:0-3311 GCA_964523175.1 uncultured Victivallales bacterium
CAATTATACAATAGAGTAAGCAAAATAACAGTACAAACAGACTTATAATTTTCCAGATAAATCTTGTTTTTGTTTTTTTATCAATAATTTCAATACTTTGCTCTATTTCTCCAAGCAATATGCCTCTAAAGTCCCTGTTCATACGTTCATTTCCAAAAGATGCTGTAAGTTTTCTTCCTTTAATGGCTGTAAATTCCAGCTAATTCAATGTATACTTTTTTAAACGTTGGATAAACTTTTTTTTTACAGAAACGTGACAGGACTCTTTTATAAACAAATTGGCATGCAACCACTTTGTACAGCTTGTGCTTGATACACATATAAACCCAAATAGTCTTTACTATGTTGAACTTGAACGTACCTAATATTTATTATAACACTTGACTGGTACGTTTGTGTTATCAATATTACTGCTTTTCGTTTCAGTGACGCACTTTGGGTCAACAATAGACAAGGGAATACTATGATTCTAGACAAAAAAACTTTGATTTCAGTACTTATTCTTCTGATAATGGGACTTATGGCTTATGCCACCTCTATTTTTCTAAATATTTTTGTATCAAACTACATTACACCAGAACTGTACGGTGATTTTACATTAACAATTCGCTCATTAAACCTAATTTCCGCCTTCCTGCTACTGGGAAGTGGTTTTGTGTCTATAAAATATTTATCAAAATACATATCTAACAAAGAAAATGATTATGTTATTTGTTTTATTAGCTGGAACTTAAAACTTATCTTAAAAACATCCATATTATGTATTATTCTTTGTGCTATCCTATTTGCCGTCATTTATATATTACACATCCTAAATGTAAAAGATTTATCATCTTATCATCACGTTGCTTACACACTTTGGCTGGCCCCTTTTGCAGCCTTTGCCTCACTACTATGCTGTTACTTGTTATCTATAAAAAAACGCAAGTTATTTTTTGTAATGGAACAAATTGCACAACAACTTTTCCTCCTATTGATTTTCTGTATAGCAATCTTTTTTTTCGACATAAAATTAGAATTCTCTTCAATCATATTAATAGTATTCTTTGTGCTGCTTATCATCATCACAATAGAATCAGTATCACTCAGCAACCTTTTCAAAAATTATATAAAAGAGAGGAAAAATGTGATATTACAGACCCAACCAGGCTGGATGCAGGATTCTCTTAAATTTATATTTTCAAATATGATATATGCTATAATGTGCGCAATAGACCTATATATTATTGAGATTTTTCATAAAAATGAAGCAGGGGTTGGACATTATTCAGCCATTTTGGCTATTGGCAGTATATTGGTATTAACGATACCAAAAGCGACAAGCACAATCCTAAAACCCAAAATTTTTACTATGATATGTAACAATAAACACCAAGAACTTAAAAAGCTGACACATTCAATTATTTTTATTAATATTATAAGCCTTACACCAGTTTTATTAGTAATTATAATTTTTCCAAAGTCTATCTTAGGTTTTTTTGGGGCAGAATATTCATCTGCTTATCTTCCTCTCATCATTGTTAGCATATCTTATTTTTTTGCTGGAGTAATTCAACCATCTGCAATCCTTCTATTTTATATTAATGCAACAAAGGGAGTAAAGATAGACGCATTACAGTTGCTGCTCACTGTCTGTCTTGGAATTCCATTTACATGCATGTGGGGACTTTTGGGAATATCTATTTCAGTGGCAATAGCCTTAACGCTTTCTGTACTCTACAAGTATGTTTCTGCAATAAAAGAAATGGAAAAGCTGCAACGAAGATCAACTATCACTGATGTATTTTTGGAGACTAATGAACAATAATTATTAATTATTTGTTTAATCGTGTATTCAAAAAACAAATGCTGAGCTGTTATAATCCTATGTTACTTGTACTTGATATATTACCGGTTGGTGCTGAGTTTAAAGGAGAAATAATAGATACTTCTGATGGTATAGTTACAAAGCATTTATGGTCAGTAGGATCAACAAGGGGTGATGGTGATGAAATTGTTGAAGTAATGAATATAGATTTTCTTCTTATTAGCATAGATGATACTAACTTTACAATCAGCAATTTCTTAGATGATAGCATGACATATAAAATTTTCTCAAAGCACTCAGATATATGTTTTTTAGCAATGAATTCTAATGCAGTTACAGTTGATTTACAGGGTAAAGTTATGGGATGATTGGGTGCTGTTACAAGTGTATCTCTTATGATAACAGGAATACTGCTGCCATTTTTCTCTGATTTTAGTGTTTTACTCCCACTTTTGGCCACTGGAATAGCATATCTGCTAAGCACAGCAATTATGCTTGGAGTAAAAAATAACTAATCAAATTCTTAATAATTCAAAAAAATGCCACAACTATCATTATCGCGGCATTTAGCTACAAATCAACTATTTAAAATTACCACCATTCGGGAGGTTGGCCCGTTCCTGCAAGAACACTCATCCAAAGTCTGCTTTCATGCCTTACACGTTTTTTTAGGCCTTCTACTGCCTTTAGCGGGACATTAGTAAATTCACCATGCCAATGGCCGATCATCATATCTGTTTTTCCAGCCATGCCGGCATCTACAGCAAATCTGGCAAGATCAGCACAGAATATACTGTCAGCACTATTGGCCTTTACGCTTCTGATAACGTAACTAGGGCTGATATATTTTACAGTAACAGGCATATCCCATTTTTTCTTGAAATAATCCTGTATATCAAAACGAATATAACGTCCAATATCATTGAACTGTTTATTTCCAGATGCATCAGTCTTATCACTGGACCCAATAAGACTTTGTCCAGCACCTTCCGCAACTACAACAACAGCATGTTGTTTTCTTAATAGTCTGTTTCTGAGATTGTCATACAGGTTGTCCTTGCCTTCAAGCTTAAAACTCATTTCCGGGATTAAGCAGTAATCGGCGTTACCGCTGGCCCTTACTGCATATGATGCAATAAATCCTGCTTCACGTCCCATTAGTTTTACAAGTCCCACTCCATATTTAGCACCGACAGCTTCAACATGTGCACAGTCAATAACATCGGAAGCTACTTCAACTGCAGTTTGAAAGCCAAAACTCTGATATACAAAATTAATATCATTATCGATAGTTTTTGGAATTCCGATAATTGAAATATCTAACCCCTGTTTATGGATTTCATCAGCGAGAGCACTTGCTCCTCGGAGAGTCCCGTCTCCTCCAATACAGAATAAAATATTGATTCCCCTCTGGACAAGTGTTGCTATCATCTCTTTAAGCTCCGGATGTCCCCGTGAACTCCCGAGAATTGTTCCTCCCTGTTTATGGATTTCAGCAACCGAG
>CAZGAI010000467.1:0-3310 GCA_964523175.1 uncultured Victivallales bacterium
CGTAAGGAAAAACTTGAGATTGGAGAATATAAGAGAGGTTTGTTGTCCGGCTTCAATTCTTTACGCCGTGACAGTCTTCAGTCTAAACCAGTTTCAATTGAAGACTGGTAGCGGGGCCAGGAATCGAATCTGGGACCTTCAAGTTATGAGCCGACTTCAACGGCTTTTAATCTGAACTCAAAATTAGGTTTTGTATTCAAATATCAAGTACAACCATCAATTAAAAAGTAATTATTTATCGTATTGCAAGCCGGAAGACTTTTGCACTACCTATAGAGTTATCAATATTTTTGTCAATGCTGTGAGAATGGGCCCCCCCAGCTCGCCGGAGCTGTGTTGACAAAACTGTCGGTAACTCGTACTCTACATCCAGCTCATGCTCCGGATTTTGCTATTTTTACATGCTTTTTAATAAAATTCTGAATTTTTTAAGTACCTCCTTTGTAAACAGTTCTTTTGGTGCTTTAAATCCAAGTGTTTTCCCTGGTCTGTCATTTAATAGATTTTGTGCTTTTACAAGCTCTCTTTCTGATATCATTGAGAAGTCTGTACCTTTGGATAAAACCTTCCAATAAGGCCGTTAGTGTTCTCATTTAGCCCTCTTTCCTAGGGTGAATACGGATTTGCAAAATATACTTCGGTATTCAATTCTTTGCTTATTTTATAATGAAGGGCAAACTCGTTTCCGTTATCTACAGTCAATGTCTTAATAAGTTCAGGACAACCTATGAAGCTTCCAAGTATTGCATCTTTCTTTTTCTCCGAACTTTTATCTCTGACTTCACTGATAACAGTGTATTTAGTTTTTATATCTACAAATGTTGCAATTCCGCCTCTATATCTCTTACTTTCTACTGTATCTACCTCCCAATGACCTATTTCTATTTTCTCGGCTGCAATAGAAGGACGCTCCGATATAGATTTACGCACAGCCGCTTTTTTCCATATTTCCTTTCTGGTTTTTATATGTAACGGTAAAAAACAGATGCCAAATGCAATAAATATCCTGTTGATATTTTAGGTCTGACCCATTATAATGATTTTAGAATTACTTAAAAATATAAAAATTCAGCAACAGCGACAACAACATATTGTGTTTTGCCCTATTTTTCAGAATCATAACTAAAAATGAAAAATCCTTTGGAGTAGGTTATGATGTTTATGTTAAGATTTATCTCTGAATACATAAGGTGCTTTGGTCTTTCGTGAAACTAGATTATATTCCCCTATTTCATATTCAGAGTAGCCTATGTCGATTTCATCCTCGAATCTTAATACAGAAACGTTGACTGCTTTTCTGCTAAAAATTTGCTTTAGTGCTGTCGGAATGTTAATATTAGTTCAAAGAAAAAATCAAAATTCCTATCTATCAATTAAGTAGTGAATAACAACAGATGATTAGCTTTCTAAAAAAAAATATTTTCAGAAGTTATGGCTTCATATCTATTGTTTTTATTAATATAATAGCCTTTGCTTCTACCAGCTATCTTCCTGGTGTTTCTGACTATTCATTTGTGCCTGTTTTTTGGTATTTAGTTGCCGGGCTTATATTTCTTTTACCCTGTACTGTTATTATTTCCTTCCTGACTTCAAACTGTAAAGAAATGTATGGTATATACAGTTGGGTTAAAGAAGCATTTGGTATTCGTTTTGGTTTTCTGGCCGTATTTCTACAATGGCTAGTAAATATAGTTTGGGCCCCTGTTGTTGTAACATTTACTGCCACAATATTTGCCTATGTTATCAGTCCCCAATGGAATGATGCAATGATCCTGGCATCAAATAAGCTATACCTGATAATATACACTATTGTGTTCTTTATTATTATTTATAGTATTATAACCAGAGGGTTTAAGTTCTGTGAGATATTTATAGTGAATGGTGCAATTTATGGTTTTTTTATACCAACAGCAATTGTTTTTGCTATGATAATGTATGGTATATATACTGGTGAAATTATTCTTGCTGATTTTTCTGTATATAGAATCCTGCCAAATGTAATGAGCAGTAAAGGCCTTGACTTAACATATACCTTGCTTTTGTGTTTTATTGGCATAGAAGGCAGTGCTCTTTTTATGTTGAGAATGAAAGCTGCAAAAAAAAGGTATCCTGTTGCAATACTTGTTAGTTCTACAATAATATTTATTTTAACTATAGTTGCCGGGATTGGAATATGCCTTGCCCTTGGTTCAATACATCATGATGCTGATTTTAATTTAATAAAATTATTCAGTATTCTTTATGGAACAAATGGATCTCAAATTATCTTGAGGATTATAGCTTTTTTTATTGCCTCTGCTTGTTTAGCAACAGGTGTTCTTTGGATAATAAGTCCAAATATGGGGCTTATGGCAGCAGGTTTGGATGGCGCATTCTCTGCAAAAGTATGTAAACAAAATAAAAATGGTATGCCGTATATACTATTTATCATAGAAATTATCATAGTTATACTTTTTATATTAGCTTTTATTATGATACCATCATTTAAAACATCCATGTATTTAATTATGGGACTTGGAACTCAGGCATATCTTTTTATGTATATACTCATGTTTTTATCAGCTATCAAATTGGTTAATAAATATAAGATTATTACTGGCTTGGGACTACTATATCGAAGATCTACAATTAGGTTTTTTTCTGTATGGGGTATTGTGGGTGTCTTATTAATTTTTACTGCAGGTTTTTTTACTCCATTTTTTATGACAGATTCAAAAGGCTGGTTTGTGTACGTAGTTTTTCAGATTATAGGACTTTTTGTAATATTTTTTATCCCTGTAATAATATATAACTCTATGATAAATTCGCTTATATTTAAGCATTCAGATTATTTTGCAAATACTAAGAGTAATATGGCAATAGCTCTTGCAATGCTGAGCTTGGTTGGCTATGCTCTTAGCTATATTTTTAATACAGTTTTAACATATTATCTTCCTGCATCTACATATGGCGAAGTTTACATATGCCTGCGACTAATTTTAATTTTTTCTTTGATTATAATCGTGGGTACTAATTTCTCTGCAAAGAAACACTTATCAAAATTTATTGTAGAGAAGAATAACGACATGATGAAATATTATATTAGATGGAATATTTTATTCATTATAAAACCATTTCTTGTTTTTATATCAATTCTTATTGTTCTTTCGCTTTTAACTTATTTTGGTATTTCTGTAATTGAAAGAGTTACTCTTGGATTTTTGTGGATAGTTCCTGTTAATGCTGTTTTAATTATCTTCAATAGCTATATACAGAGTAATAAGTGGCCAATTTTATATTATTTTTTTAATAAAGTTGCAAGCATTCTCAT
>CAZGAI010000468.1:0-3304 GCA_964523175.1 uncultured Victivallales bacterium
CAATCTATCTAATTCGATTGCGCTTGGACTATTGCTGGGAGCCATTGCCTCTGCAACTGCTCCCGCAGCTACAACCGATGTTCTGTGGGAAAACAAGGCCAGGGGGCCTATTACAAGTACAGTTTTCGGCATAGTCGCACTTGATGATGCACTTGCATTAATGCTTTTTGCTTTTGCCGCCAGCATTGCGCAAATACTCAGCGGTTCTAAAAATGTAGGTATTATAGTTTCTATATTGCTTCCCATCTACGAAATGGCCGGTGCCGTAATTATTGGCTCTATAACCGGTATCATATTAAATTATCTATTTAAAAGCCGATATGAAAAAGAGAAAATACTGGTCCTGTCTTTGGGGCTTATTATTCTTACTCTTGGGCTGGCAATTACATTTAAAACAGATATGCTGCTTGCTGCAATGGCCTGTGGTGTTATAGTTGCTAACTCAAATCCTAAAAAGAGTAAAGAAGTATTTAATGTAATAGGTCAATATACTCCGCCAATTTTTACACTTTTTTTTGTATTGGTAGGTGCTAATTTAGCTATAGCTAATATGGGGTTATTAACAATTATTTTAGCAATCGTTTATCTGTTTGGCAGAACTGCCGGTAAAATGCTGGGAGCTGCTGTCGGAGCCCGTATCGGAAAAGCACCACTTTCTGTGCAGAAATATCTTCCTTTCTGTCTTTTCAGTCAGGCCGGTGTAGCAATAGGTTTATCAATTCTGGCAGAGCAGAAATTTTCCGGTCCACTAGGTAATTCTATTGTAATTATTATAACAGCCACGACTTTTATAGTACAGATTATTGGTCCGACATTAGTTAAATATGCTGTAACAAAAGGAAAAGAAGTTGGTTTGAATATAACTGAAGATGATCTGCTGAAAAAAAATACAATTGAAGATATTCTGGAAAAAGATATTCCAATAATATATGAAAATACTCCGCTTAATCAAATACTTAATATATTTAGTACAAGCAATTATCTTTATTTTCCTGTGGTAACTGAAACAAACTGTGTTCTTGGAATAATTACAATTGACAATCTTAAAGATACTTTTTTGGCATTTGAACTGACAGATTTACTGCTGGCACACGATTTAATGGAGCCTATTGATGATTTAGTGAAAAAATCATTAGCACTCTCAGATGCAAATGATTTGCTTAGTCATCATAGTCGCGATTATCTTGTTATAGTTGATGATGAAGAAAAGATTGATGGAATATTAGAAAAAAAAGATATTCAAAAATTTATTTCAAGAAAAATTACTGAATTACACTGCAGGGCAGAAAATTTATATTCAGATAAATAATCATTTATTTTAAAAATAAATATGTAAAAAAATCTAATTTTGGTAGTTAAAAATGAAGCTTAGTTTTGTATTTAGACAGAATTGCATTATTAAAAGCCGGAGAAATAAATACTTAGGTTTGTTTAGAATAGGGCTTAGTTTTGATATTATAAAAATAATCCAGCAGTTCTTTTCTAAGAGGCTGTCTTTTTAATAGATCAATAAAGGAATTATTTGATGAGATTACAGCCAGTTTTGCTAAAAGGCGAAGATGTCTTGCCCTGCTTGCTGCAAGAATAATAAATAGAGTATGAACTTCCAAGTCAGTACAATTATCGTATTGTACCGGCTTATGCATAAAACAGATAGAGATTGACTCAAAAATAGGATATTTTATTACAGGAGTTCCTGAATGGAGAAAAACTATGCCTTCTTTTACTGCTGTAGTTTTTTCTCTTTCTCTTTTTAAAATTAAACTACATAAATTATCACGTTCTATATTTGGAGGAATATTAACTACAGCGAGTGAATCTGAAATTGCATCATATATATTATCCCCGGAAATATTATAATATATTCCTCCTTTTTTGACACATTTATAGATGTCAGTTGTTTCATCAGCAATAATATTCTCATCCATATTAGGAAGAATAGATTTATTTTGGATAGCCCATTCATTTATCTCATCTGTTTTGAAACGATATTGATGATTAATTCTATAAAATGGAATCTTGCTATCTTTAATCCATCTGTAAATGGTTTTTTTTGATACCTGTAGAACATTTGCTAAATCGGTTAATTTTAAATCCATACAACCTCTAGTGATAAAATTTAAATGTAATTAATTTTTAGTAAAAAAAGGGAGTGTAATCTGGATATCAACAACCTAATAAGTAATTCAATTGTACTTTACATTGATGCTGATGTAAATATCACATTCTAAAAATACTAAACTGTAAATCATCCTGTTTGTGATTTGCATTTTGAGTATTGTTCTTTTAAAAGTTAGATTTATTTATTCTAAGTGTGTGCATTTGTCAACATTATTTATATGTTATAGATCTAATCTTAACAGCTGCTTCGGTTAGTAGCTCTTTTGTTTTTTGATCGAATTTGTAGCGGTTTAAATAAACTACTTCTTTTATTCCTGCATTAATTATCATTTTGGAGCATAGTAGGCATGGACTGTATGTCGTATAAATACATGAGTCATTTACCGAAACTCCATGACAGGCAGCCTGTACAATTGCATTTTCTTCCGCATGACAGCAGATACATTCACCTAAATTCTCACCGGATGGGACGTTGGACGCGCAGCGAGGACATCCCTCTTCATTACAATTTTTTACACCTCTGGGAGTTCCATTATAGCCTGTTGAAATAATTCTATGATCTTTTACTATTATAGCACCAATATGGCGTCTGCAACAATTACTTCTGGTTGCCGCTACTTCGGCTACATTCATAAAATATTCATCCCATCCAGGCCTTTTTTTGTTCATCTATGCTCCTTTAACAATTAAACTGAAAATATCAGGATCAATTCGTTTTAAGTAATTTACTGAATGCTCTAAAGCTTCTTCTGCTGTATTACATAATAAAGCTTTTTCTGCTATTTCTTCAACTTCGTGCATCTTTATTTTTCTAATAATTCGCCGAATTGGCCCCATGGAAACTGGGCTCATGCTTAGTTCATGTATCCCCATTCCTACGAGCAGTGCTGTGTATAAAGGGTCTCCAGCCATTTCTCCGCAGATGCTTACCCATATACCATGTGTTCTAGCTACTTCAGACACATGTTTGATTAGTGAAAGAATAGCAGGGTGTGCCGGTTGGTATAAATATGCCATTATATCGCTGCTTCTGTCTACAGCTAGAGTATATTGGACAAGATCATTTGTTCCAATGCTGAAGAAATCTACTTTTTCAGCCAATCTGTTCGCTATTAGTGCAGCTGAAGGGGTTTCAATCATTATTCCAATTTCAATGTTTTTATCAAAAGGTTGTTTTTTTAAT
>CAZGAI010000469.1:0-3295 GCA_964523175.1 uncultured Victivallales bacterium
AAAGAGACAATCATTATCAAACAAAAAAGCCTGAGCTTCATCTGCAAACAGAAAAACAGGAGGATAGTCTGAGGCTGTATCAGTACGTTTTTCAATCATTTTCTGAAAGCAGTATTTCATTATCGCTGCAGCATATTGTCCTATCTTGTTCCATTCCTGAACAGCATAGTCCACAACCAATATTTTCCCTGAAGTATAAATTTCTTCTAGTTTGAGGGTTGTTCCAGTACAGAAACATCTTTTTAGTTCTCCCCTCAACAACGAGTCAGCTATAACAGATAATGAACTAATAACATTACTTCGTGTACGGTTGTCAAGATTGGCAAATTCAGAATTAAAAAATTCAAATCCCATTTTTAATTCAATGTCTCCATTATCTATACATTTTTCTTGAATTTCATTAAAATAATTTTCTGTACCCTGAGGTAAACTATCCTTAATAGGAGCTGATATAATAATTCTTTTAATGTTCTCTAGTGTGAGTAATTCGTTCGAGTGATTTAATATTGTAATTATATTTCTTAATAACTGCTTTACTGCATTTCTCCAGTATTCGTCTGTTGTTCCTCCTTGCTTGGATTTGTCTTTCCCAATTTCTACAACCTCCAGCAACATATTAACTATATTTTCAGTTTGGCCAGATCCCTCCCCTTCTCTTCTTAACTCATAGTTTAAGAAATTAAACTCTTGCTTGGATAGATAAATAATATCTTCTAACCTATTATTAGATTTACAGAGTTTTTCCCACCCTTTTTTTTCATTGGACTTATAGCAAAAGACTATGCCTCCAAATCCATTTTTCAAAAAACTTTCAGCAACAAGGCGTAATGGTCCTGATGTTTTACCAGAACCAGTGGCACCGAAACAGACAGTCCCCTCGCATGAATCAGCTATAGTCCAGTTGTGCCCCTCAATATTTAATAGAACTCTGTCTAATATTGATTGTCTATTATTGGTCTGTAATGATGACATTGTTAGTAGAAAAGTTCCTTTGTCTGGTGTCTATTTGGGTATTTCTAACTCTCTGTGAATATGGAATGCTGTTTCCTGTTTCCAGCGACTGTGCTTCTAGGGCTTGGGTCTGTTGATATATGCCTAATTGATGTGCTTGATATTCTTGAGAACCCGGGCTGCAAGATGCTATAGACAACAAAATAAGGCTTCCTGTAATTGTTAGTAAATAAGTTTTAATATTCAATCTCCTCTAGTTGAAATTTTTGTGAAGGTTTTATGATTTTATGGTCTTTAATAATAGTGGAAAGAAACAACACGTTGGTTGCGATCAGATTGGTTTGCTTAATGCTTATTGTTTGCAGCATATTTTGCCTTTGATTTAAATTCCAAAAAAAACAGGAAAAAACAAATGCAACAATAATGCTTACAATTATGTATATAATTAAAATGTTTTTATATTTCATTTACAGACTTACTCTTTGATCTTTTATATGATGGAGTGCTTTTCTTTGGTTTATTCGTTTCCTTTAACATATTCATTTCTCTATTTAGATTTTTCTGATTGTTGCTTAATTTTTGACCGTTTTTTTCATTTTTCTTTATCTCTTTTTGTAATGCATCTATTTGCGCCTGATGGTTTTTAATAATTATATCTTTTTCATTAAAGGAAACATTTGTTTGGTTTATTTCATTAATTAATCGACTTACTTGCCCGATTAGCGCTGAAGTTGGAGTTTGCTCTTCGTGAGGAAGTATAACGTCTTTTTCCTCTCCGGACGGAGGTGTTAAATTCCATGATGAACTCTGAACTTCTTGATATAAAGCATGCTCTCCCCTCATTCCATTCCCTGCAGTTTTAGTTCTTCCTATTGCATATTTTATAACTTTAGGGTTATGAATAACTCCTTGCTGTTGTGGATTAGCCATTGTTTCGGAGTAAGGAGACTCCATGTTGTATACATTTACAGGAGGTTTTGAAGACTGACATGCTGCCAGCAGAAAAAAGCCTATGAACGGGAATATTATTTTGGTTTTCTCGAACTTTAACATTTTTTAGTTTATCCTTTTTATTTTAAATTATTTTCTTTTCTTAATTGGTTATATTGCGACATTAAATCAGGGGCTAGATTTCCCATTTGAGAGTTTTGCTGACGTTTTAATTCTGCTTCTGTTTTGATAGTGTTAGCTATTTTTGCTTTATCCAGATCAATAACCTGAGTTACAAATAAATAAAACTCCTTGCCTGCCGGAACTCGAATATAGAAAGACTCTTTGGCTATTTGTTGTGTTACATCCTGTAATGCGAGCTGAAGCATATTAGTTGCTCCTGTGCTAATAGCATTTTGGAGATTTGGGTTTGATTTTTCTATAATAGATGAGTTATTGGTGTACACTTCTTTATCTTGATAACCCTGGGCCAAACCTTGCCCGAAGGCCAAAGTATAGGCTAACATTTTTGCTATAGATTCATTTTGTACAACTTCTCCTGATATACCCGCAGACATATTATTGATTGTGGATCTAGATTTATTTCCAGCTTCTTCATTTTTTTCTAGAATTACACCAGTAACTGTAAGTTCAAATCCAACCATATTGCTTGTTATCTGCCATACAAAAGTGAAATTTCCTTGGGATGTTAGTTTGTTGCGTTCTGGTTTCGAACCGTTGACTTTTCCTAACAATTCAGTTCCTGCAGGAATAATGAGTTTTTTTTCTCCATATTGATTTACCCACCATAAATCTTCCATCACCATCGCTATTAGAGGAGTTTCTAAATTGCCAGATTCGATGGAGTTTATAAGCTTGCATCCGATTAGTCTGCCATAAGGTGCATATCTTTCTGAAATAAAATCATCATTACTGTTATCCCCAGAATCATATAACGTCAGAGAAATTTTTTTACGAGGGTTAGCTGATCTTTTTTGTGCTGCGTCCCTGCGTCTTTGTGCAATTCTTCGTTCCAGGGGTTGAGAAGTCTTTCTTTTAATTGAATTTGGAGGTCTATTGGACTTTTCAAAAAATGGTAGTTTTCTATTTTTTTTAACAGCAGAAACCTCTGGAATAACTGTTAGATCAGATGAGTTATCTGAGTATGTTTCTTGTTGACCTGGAACAAAGGGCATTGCTGACGATTCTTCTATAACCTGTTTCTTTTTGGCATGTTTCTTCTTGTTTTTTTGAAAGGGAACTGTGTTCCCATTAATATGAAGTTCCGTTTCATCAACTGAAGATAACTTTTTGATTTCGAGAGTATCTTTGTCAGGTTTCACAGAAATAACAGAAAGCAACATCATAGTGCCAATTACTAACACGCAGAGTAGACTAATGGCTTTTCCTGTGG
>CAZGAI010000470.1:0-3279 GCA_964523175.1 uncultured Victivallales bacterium
TTGTAGATGCCTATAAGTATAAAACAATGCTTGGAACTCAGTTTCACCCTCAGTATACGTACGATGATCTTGAAACTTCAATAATTTTTAGATATTTAGTAAGGCAGTTGAGAGATAAATATTTTAGCGAAAAAAATAAAGAACCCTATAAAAATAAATTTTCGGGTAAAATTTTTGAAACACCTGTTAACTAGAACGTGTCTTTAGCCAAATTTCTATTAACTACTTTGAGAGAAAAGAGTAAGAAGTTTTACAAACCCAAATAAATTAATATTTACTATGATATAAAATTATCCAAAGATGTAAAGTAAGGAAGATTATTCATGAATTTTAATTATGATCCGTCAAAAGAACTACTTACATGTGTGTTTTTAGTAAAAATCGATACAGATGCAGCAAATAAAATTGCGAATCAAATTAAGGATGAAATAGATGAGTTAGTCGGGGTTAAAGAAAAGTCCGAATCTCTTAAAGTGATATTTGATTTAAGTGAAACAGACTATGCCTCTTCACTCTTTTTAAGAGTTGTTCTAATGACAGCGAATAGGCTTGGAAAAGGAAATTTTGAAGTATTAGGAGCCAATCAGTTTATTAGGGATTTATTTAAGACTTCCGGGATAGACCAATTTATTAAAATTACAAAATTGGGAACGGAAAAGATTAAAATACATCACCCACCTTCTGAATTTTCAGCAGAGGCAGAAGTTGCTTCTCTTGATGAATACAAGCAGTTATACAAAAGGTCTATTGATGATTCGGATAATTTCTGGACAGAAATGGCTAAAAACAATTTATCATGGGAAAAAGAGTTCGATAAAGTCAGCGAGTGGAAAGATAATTATGCAAAATGGTTTTTAGGAGGTAAACTTAACGCCAGTTATAATTGCCTGGATAAACACCTTGCTACTTCATCAGACAAAATTGCTATTTTATGGGAGGGTGAACCGGATTCAGCTGAATCACCTGCTGAAGTAAGAAAAATCACATATAAAGAATTACATGAGAATGTATGTAAATTTGCTAATGTTTTGAAGCGGAATGGATTAAAAAAAGGTGATAGAGTTATCTTATACATGCCGATGCTACCCGAAACAATGATAGCCATGCTTGCCTGTGCGCGTCTTGGAGTTATTCATTCCGTTGTATTTGCAGGGTTTAGTCCTCAGGCAGTTGCACAACGCGCTAAAGACAGTCAGGTTAAAATTATTATTACGACTGATGGAAGTTACAGGCATGGTAAAGTTCTGGACCTCAAAAAAACTATCGATGAAGCTCTTGAGATCAAAGGTGAAAATGGAGAACTCGAAGCGGGTGCCGTTGAAAAAGTTATTATTTATAAACATATTTCAAATAAAGTTTCTTTTAAAGAGGGTCGTGATGTATGGTGGGATGAAGAAATGGAGAAGGCGGGGAAAGAATGTGCCCCTGAATATGTTGATGCTGAACATCCGCTTTTTATCTTATATACAAGTGGTTCTACTGGAAAACCAAAAGGAGTAATACATTCTACTGCCGGATACCTGCTTGGAGCTAAACTGGCACACAAGTATATCTTTGATGCCAAAGATAGCGATATTTACTGGTGCACAGCAGATGTAGGCTGGATTACTGGTCATAGCTGTATAGTATACGGACCTTTAGCTAATGGCAGTACAGTATTTATGTATGAAGGTTCACCGAATTTCCCTGATGCCGGCCGTTTTTGGAAATTAGTTGAAAAACATAAAATCAATATTTTATATACAGCTCCAACTGCAATACGTTCTTTTATGAAGTGGGGTGATGAATGGCCATTAAAATATGACTTATCATCACTACGCCTTTTGGGAACAGTTGGAGAACCTATAAATCCTCAGGCATGGCGTTGGTACCATGAAATAATCGGTAAAGAAAAATGTCCAATTGTTGATACATGGTGGCAGACTGAAACAGGTGCAATTATGATAGCGGCGCTGCCTGGGGCTGTTCCAACCAAAGAAGGTTGTGCTACTCTTCCTTTCTTTGGAGTATTACCTGAAATAGTAGATGAAAATGGTAATACTGTTCCGGAAAATACTAGAGGTACATTAGTTATACGAAATCCCTGGCCCAGTATGCTTCGCGGACTATGGAATGATTCGGATAGATATATTAAGACTTACTGGACAGACAATCCTGGCAGTTATTCTACTGGCGATAATGCACGACAGGATGAGGACGGCTACATCTGGATTCTAGGCAGGGAAGATGATGTAATAAATGTTTCTGGACATAGAATTGGTACTGCTGAAGTTGAAAATGTTTTAGTGAGCCATAAAGGAGTTGCTGAATCTGCAGCAGTGGCCCGTCCGGACGATATCAAAGGTTCAGCTTTAGTCGTTTTTGTAACACTTATGGAAGGAGTTCATCACTCACCTGAACTTATAAATGACATAAAACAGTTTATAGGTAAAAAGCTTGGAGCCGTAGTAAAACCGGACGAAGTCCGTCTTGTTGCAGCATTACCCAAAACAAGATCTGGAAAAATAATGAGAAGGCTTTTGAAACAAATAGCTGCCGGTACTGAAATTACAGGTGATGTAACTACGCTTGAAGATATTAATGTATTAGCTCAGCTTAAAAATTAGTATAGAATGCTTCTGGGAAGGGGTAATTTAAAACTTCTTTCCAGTATATTACATTTACCGATAAATTTAGTGTATAGGAATTTGCTTTTTTAGTTGTTGATAATCAACAACAATTGTATGTTTTTATTATCAATGATATATGTTTTATATGAACGTAAACAATATAAAATATGGCAATGTTTATAAGCAGATATTTATAGATCACTGGGATGGTTTCAAAAAAGCTAATCCATGGTATGATACAGGTCGTGGCAACAGAGTTATTCCAATGAGCTGTAAAAGCTATTTGTGCCTGAGCTGTGGTAAAGTTCAATAAAATATTTAATTATTTTATTGAACTCAAAATTGGCTTATACCGCCACCAAAATACATAAACCCCCAGGTGCCCTTTGTACAAAAAACAAGCAGTCGCCAAAGTGCCGTTTTTTTCGCTTTCTTTACCGGCTGCTTATAAGGAACAGTTATTTTATATTGTTACTGCACAGCCAACCTCCAAAAGCCCAACTCTCCTTCATCAATACAAAACGCCCACCAATTAGTTCCTTCTGGTGTTGGTGGCGGTCCTTGTGGCTCTCTGAAGCTATGTGACCCGAAACGAACAAAAGTTACCTCTCCCTTACGAACCCGCCCATAATCTCGTAAATCCATGGGCTTGTCTGGGTCAACTCTGCTT
>CAZGAI010000471.1:0-3278 GCA_964523175.1 uncultured Victivallales bacterium
TAAGTATTTATTTTCTCACCCGAAGTTTGCGCTTAAATTATTGGAAATAAAAAGTTTTAAAATGACAGATATTTTTTATGCATTAAGTATATGTGCATTTGATTAAATGGAATTTAGTCGGTATCAAATAAAGAATAATTGTTATAATATTTTAAATTAAGTGACTTGTGGAATCATTAGAAATCTTTTTCTTTGGGTGTGGTTCTGCTAATAAAATACTTTGATGATTTAAGTATTAGATAGGAATATTATAAATGTTTGATAATTTTGCTGCAAAGAAATATTAGGTAGAAGAAACTCTTAATTCTGACTTTCTATATAGAGTTCAAAAACCGGCAAATCCCATATATAAATTAATTAGACAATATGTTCCTCTCGCAAAAGCTGGGAAAGAATGTATAGAACTTGGTAGCTATCCGGGTAACTACATATGTTTATTAGGCGAGTTGGGATATAAAATTAGTGGGGTAGATCTTCACCAGGAGAATAGTAAATCTCTTAAACAGCACCTTGAAAATCAATACAAAGTTGGTGGTTTTTATTCAGAGGATATTTTTGACTTTAAATTTAAAAAGAAATATGACCTAGTTTGTTCCTTTGGCTTGATAGAACATTTTAAAGATTTCTTAGATGTTATTGAAATTCATAACAAAATTGTCCAAAACGAAGGAACTATATTCATTACTACGCCTAACTATAGAGGCTTCTTTCAAAAAATAATATACAAATACTTTTACCCTAAAGATTATAGTATTCACAATATTGACTCAATGAGGCCTGATGTATGGGAAGTTTTTTTAAGAAATAAAGGATATGAAATCATTTTTTGCGGATATTGTGGAGGGATGAAGTACTGGGTTAATCCGTACAATAGAAAATTTTTAGCTAAAACATTCCTTCGAATATGGATTAGAATTGCAAATATAGTTAATAAATTACTATGGTTTGAGTCAAAACATTTTTCTCAACATTGTGGCTGTTAAAAATGAATAATCTAAAAATACTCCTGGCATTAAATTCTTTTTTTCCTGAAAAATGTGCAGGAACAGAAGTTTATGTATTAGGCCTTGCCCGTTTCTTAAGAGAACAAAAACATGATATTGCCATTGTTGTTCCAAGCTCTAATGGTTTTAATAGTAGTTATGAATTCGATGGATTTAATGTTTATCAATATCCTATTTCAAAAATTACTTCTGCTAAAAAAATAAATAACAAACAGAACCAGGATGGAATCGATAGCTTTCTAAAAATATTGTCAACACTGAATCCCGATGTCATCCATTTTCATTCATTTAATAGAGCTATGAACTCAAACCATATTAAATCGGCTCATGATATGGGAATAAAAACGGTTTTTACATCTCATCTGGCTGGTCTTTTTTGTGCTAGAGGAGACCTTTTTTATAAGAACAAGAAGATTTGTGATGGAAAAATAAGATTACATCGCTGTATGTCGTGTTATCTTCAACAAAAATTTAAGCTGTCTTTTTTTTCTGAAATTGCTGCATTCTGGATTAATTTACTTACAATAATATTTCCATTGTTAAACCATTATAGACCTTCACTGAGTTTTATTAAATATAAAAAAAATGAATTGAGGAAGTTAAATAAATATTGTGACAAAATAATTTCAATTTCAAAATGGATGGTTAATACTTATCATATTAATGGTGTAGCTGATGTTGCCGCAGTTTATCAGAAAGTGTCTGATGGATTGGGAAGTGGTAAAGTTCATGCTTTCTTAAAAAATAGAATTAATTTGATTTTTGTCGGAAGGCTGTATCCCATAAAAAACATTGATCTGCTATTAGATGTTTTGCTCTGTCTGGATAGAACAAAATTTGACCTGACCATGATAGTTATTCCTGATAAAAATAGTATGGATTATTATCATAAGATAAAAGGAAAATATGAATTGTTGGGATATACTAAATGGCATGAAAAAATACCGGCAGAGAAAGTAAAAGAATTTCTTAAATTATCAGATTTACTTTGTTTGCCTTCAAAAAGCGAAGTTGCTCCAATGGTTATAAAAGAGGCGTTTGATTGCGGAACGCCTGTACTGGGATCTGATATTCCGCCGATAAAGGAACTTGTAACTAATGAACAAAACGGATTATTATTTGAAACTAATAATTTTGAATTTCTAAAAAAACAATTAGATAAGCTTATTACAGATAGAGAATTGCTATATACTTTAAAAGATAATGTTCGGCCAATGACAGATATTGTTAAAGTTTATAAAACTATTGAAAAGCAATACCAGCTATTAATGTCATCTAAGAAAATAAAATTAATTGAAAACTATATTAATAGTTGATAATAAAAATTAACAAAGAAGAGAGTGACTTATGAGAATAGATGAGATATACAAGGATCTCCCGAAATTTCACATATCAGCTGATGGTAGTCCGATTAGTTGGGGCATTTCAGAAGAAATACTTCGATTCATTTATGATAACTTAAAGCCAGGTATGAAAACAATTGAAACAGGTTCTGGGAATACAACAGTAGGCTTTGCAGTTGCAGGGACAAATCATACCTGTGTTACGCCTTCTGATGAGGAGTCTAGGAAAATTATGAAGTACTGTTTCAAGCTTGGCATTAAGCCAAACATAACATTCTTAAATCAAAGCTCTGATGTAGCTTTGCCTAATATCCAGAGTACGAGAGAGGATTTAGATTTTATTTTTATTGACGGAGCTCATCGTTTTCCATTCCCCTTTATAGATTTTCATTATACCGAAAGAAGATTAAAAATAGGCGGTATTCTCGGCCTAGATGATACAAGAATTCCTTCAGTTAAAATATTATATGATTTTTTATGCTGTGAAAATGAATGGCAACTTATTAAAAAATTTCGCAATACAGCTTTTTTTGAAAGAATTAATAAAACCACCATTGAGGATTGGCTGGGACAAAAAATCAATGGTGGTTTTATTCGTAAATGTGCGAGGAGAAGTTTTCGGGGCAGATGCATATATTATATATTAAATCCTCAAGAAGTTCCTGCAATGATAAGACGTAAGGTAAACAGAAAAAAGATTTAATGTAAATCAATGAGGATCAAGAATAAGTACTATGATAAGAATGTTCAAACAGAAAATAAAGAATATTGATACGTGGTTTTGGAATGTTTTTTTTTAAGCATGTGAAAATATTTTCATTCTTAAAATATTATCCCAAAGGAAAAAATCATTTATATGATATTCTAATAGAAGAGAAAAGGAACCGTGATTTTATTATATTTGATGTTGGCGCAAATATCGGGCAGACAG
>CAZGAI010000472.1:0-3272 GCA_964523175.1 uncultured Victivallales bacterium
TACTCAAAATTATTTTTTGACTTTTTCTTAAAAGGGTGAAAAGTGCAAAGAGGGGCTAAAATAATCCCGTCGCCCCCGATACGCATACAATCTTTGATTGATTCTGTAAACGAGTCCGGAAGGAATACTCAATAACTTTCCTTTAGATAGAAGGTATAATACATCTCTGATTATTTCCTTGGCGCATGGCAGCATGGAACCTGTGAAAAAACTCTTTTCTGTTCCATAGATTTTACCTTCAGCCAGGCCTTCGTTATAAAATCTCTTTTTCACTTCTTTCAACGTATAGTTATGCGAATGCTCCACTACTGCATCAGCTGCATACTCAATATTTAATCCATTTTTCTTCATCCGATAAGACCAGTCAATATCCTCTGAATACTGTATATTAGGATCAAAAGGATATTTCTCTATAATACTCTTTCTTATGGCGCTTGTAGTCAGAGAAAAGAAGTGAAACCAGGTAGATGCAGTTTTTCCGTCCCCAAAAGCTCTTGTGTTATCTTTAACGACAAGCGGAGTTGCATCTTTGCGGGGAATCTGGTTGCCGTAGACAGCAACTGTATTGTCTGACTCATTAAATGGTTTTATCAGGTTTTCAAGCCAGAGACAATCCTGCGGAATACAGTCTGAATTATTAAATACGATAATTTTTCCTGAGCATTTCCTCACTGCTTCATTTAAAACTTTTCCAGGGATGTAATCTCCCGGTTTTATCTGATAGGCATTGGGATTATATTTTTTAACAACTTCAAATGTTCCGTCTGTTGAACCGGAGTCAACATTGACAAGCTCAAAGTCCTTAAAATTCTGTTTTTGAATCATATTAAGAGTGTTATCGATAAATTTAATATCATTACACGACCTAATAACAATACTGACTGTTGGCATTATAACTCCTCTTTATGATATCTAATTAGCATTGATTTTTTTTGTTTTACTTGCTATAATATATTAAATAATCTGAACTTTCAATCTATAATCATTATTAAAGTATTGTTAGGAGAAAAAATATTTTTTCAAAAATTGGAGTTATTTGAATTATCAGAAGCATTGCTTAAGTAAAAAGGTCTATTTATGAAATTGAAACCAGAAGAAACAGCTTTAATCCTTATAGGTTTTCAAAATGATTATTTTGCTGAGAACGGTATACTCCATACTGTTATTGAAAAAACAGAATCCCGAAAAACAATTTTGTCAAAAGTAATAAATCTTGTAAACAAGCTTTCTGATATTAATGTTCGAGTATTTCATATGCCTATTCTTTTCTCACATAACTATACTGAGCTATTGGAACCAACAGGGTTGATGGCTAAAATAAAAGAATCAGGAGCATTTCTCAGAGGTAGCGATGGTGGTAGAACTGTTCCTGAAATATCGGATTTATGCGGCTCAGCAGTTACTGAAGTTCTTGGTAAAACAAGTTTTAATGCTTTTACAGGCACTGATCTGAACACTATACTTAAGGAATCAGAAATAAAAAATGTTGCATTTGCAGGAGTAATTACATCAATATGTATTGACTCTTCAGCAAGATCTGCGTTTGAACACAAATACAAAACGTTTATAGTTTCTGACTGTATTGGGGGTAGAAACGATTTTGAGAATAAATATTACTGTGAGGAGGTCTTTCCTTTATACTCAAAGCTATTTTCTGCTAATGATTTTATTGATTGCTTTAAGGATTGATTAATGAGTGACATTACCAATAAAAAACAAGATGCTACCCTGGAATCACTTAGTTATGATATAAGGATACTGAGTGAAGAAAATAGGGAGCTTAGAAAGCTTCTTGAAAATGAAATTGCTGATAAGTTGTCAACTTCTCAGGCCCTTAGATATCGACATGCTAAAGAAGATGCGTTTATCAACTCTGTCCCATGGATAGTGTTTTGGGTAAACAGGGAACTTTGTTACTTGGAGGTAAACAGGTCTTTTGCTGAAACCCTGAAACTCCCTTCAGAATCCCTAATGGACAAAAAAGTGGGAACCTGTAATGAAAGCCCGGAATTAATAAATTCTCTAACAGCATTTAGTCGATCTGATGATAAAACAAGAATTGAAGAAATAAAAATACAAAATGAAGATAAGTTCTTATATTATCTATGTATAATGCATAAGAATGATTACATCAAAAACTTTTCATTTGTAGGAATAGATATTACTGAGAAAAAAAATATTAATAAGCTTCTCGAAATCAAAACTGAAGAATTAGAACGTATTCTCTATGTATCTTCTCATGACCTTAAAACTCCGATTCAATCTATAGCAAATTTAGCAAATTGGCTTGAAGAAGATTTGGCTGAAAAAATGACAGATGAATCTAAAGATTTTCTATCACTTATAAAAAAAAGAGTTTTTAGAATGGATGAAATCCTGAATTCTCTTTTGAAATATCACAGTATTAAGCTGACAGAGGATTCTGTTTCTGAGTTTAACTTCAAAAAGGATATTACCTTTTTATTTAGTAATTACTCAAAGGATCATCAAAGCTCTAAACTCATTTTTATACCTCATGATCTCCCCCTGATGAAAACTCCCAGAGAACACCTTATGTATATTTTAGAGGCTTTAATGTCAAACAGCTTTAAGCACAATCCTGAAAGTAATATTGTATTGGAAATATCATTTCAAAAGCTTAAAGACTACTACTGTTTTAAGGTTAGGGATAACGGAATAGGAATTTCACCAAAGTTTCACGATAAGGTTTTTGAAGCCTTCCAGACACTGAAAACCAAGGATGAAGTTGAAGGTTGCGGTATGGGGTTAACAATTGCGAAAAGAATAGTAGAAACTTATAATGGAGTAATATTTATCAATCCTGAATATAAAGCAGGTACAGAAATTAACTTCACATGGCCTTTAGAAGTAAGTTGACTCAATAAAATGTTGATTGAGAAAAGCACTTGAAATAATCTCAAATTAAACTAATTCACTGCTTCAATATCTTTTTCAAATTCTTTGAAAAAAATATTATTCTCAAAGCTAATACGCACCGAAAGTTTACCTATGATTGCCCCGAGATCGGAAGTAAAATTAATTCCCGCTTCAGGCTCTTTGTATAAGGAAAAAAAGTTTATAACTTCATCTGATATAGTTATTATTTCTTTTATATATTTTGCTAGAAGTCGACTTCTGTTTGGATCTCCCTGTGCTATTTTCTTAAGCAGTGGGTAAAGTTTGTTATCTTCTTTTTGCAAGTGAGCAATAAGTAACTCTTTTAGTTGTGAATAGCTGTTTTTGATAAGCTCAGGATTATCTACACCATTTTT